>DUGC01000123.1 GCA_013331625.1 Candidatus Iainarchaeum sp.
CCGTTACAAATTCCACCGGTCTGTGACCGGTGGTTGTTTAAGGTTTAGCCGCCTCAGTAGACGTACTTTAGCTCGATGATCCTGTCTGCGTATTGCCCGATATTTGCAGGCAGGCGATCCTCCTTCATTGCAACAAACACTGCCGACGTATTTGTGAGTTCTGCCTTGCCGGCTGTAAAATGCAGGAATTTGCTCACCTCATCCTCCTTGTTGTACACCAGCAGCCCGGAAACATTGTCTATGATAAATACCATTCCCCTATGCGGCTTTGAGGCAACCCTTGAGATCTCGGCGCTGATTTCTCCAAGGTTGGCAGGCCCGGAAGTGTATTTTGCCTTTTCATTGTCGGCGCAGGCCTCATTGGTCGCTTTGGAAGCCGCATCAATATAGTAGACATTGTCCGTGTTTATTCCGTTCACCCTGAAAATCTCATCCAATTTGATGCATGACTTGTTTGTGGTTATGTATACTGGTTCCATTCCTTCCTTTTGGGAAAGGAGCCGCATGAGCGAAACAAGCGCCTCCTGATAATCCTTAGGCTCGATTATGAGCAGCACCACAAAAGGCCTGCTGAGGCCGTAAAAATTGCTCTTCAAAGCCCTGTCCATTTCCTCGCTCATATCCCCGCCACCTTCTTTGCCATGCTACCATCATAGACTACCTTGAGCATCCCGCAAGTCCCGTTTCCCACCTCAAATTCCGCTTCGACAACAGTAATCGGCAATTGAGCGTCAAAATAGGACTTTAGGTTTCCCGTCGCCGCAAGAGTTGAGGTCGATGTGAAGCGCGGCGTTGACTGGAAGAGGAGAAACCCGAATTCCTTTCCGAGCCCGGTGAGGCAGGAAGCGGAAATTATATTACATGCCTCGCTCAGTGCGCTCATTTCCATCCTGCCGATCACCTTTGTCGTGCCGCTGTTTTTTTGCAAAAGCATGTCGGCAAACTGCGCGGCGCTTTTCGGGCTGAACATCACCACGACCGCGCCCTTTATCGGGCCGATTATTTTCACATAAGCCCCTATAAGCGGGCTTTGTGAAATGCTTTCCAGCGCATCATCAGCCAGCATGATCCCTGCCTTCACCGATCTTATCCTGACCGGCTTTTGTGCAAGGGCGGCAAGTGTTTGGGCGGTATTGCGTGAGATGGAGAGCGCTATGCTGTCAAGGCCACCGGTTTTTTTCAGCAAAGCAGTATCCGTCACTGCAAATCCCATTTTATAGTAGCACTTTTATGTTTAAATACCACTACTAGTGCGAAAAGCAGCCATGGATTGCCTGATTTTCCCCTGAAGGAATTTTTCAGATATTTCCTGTTTTATACTGCCCTTGGAATTTTGCGAATATGCAGGGCGCGCAAAATATGCCTTGCCGCCTTCATTGCCCTAAAGAACGGCAAGGCGGCAAATACTGCAAATATTATGGCAGTGGTGGCCTGCCTGCTGTAGATGATGGGGATCCCAAGGCGCGGCAGGTTATAATAAAGCAGCACGGCAACCCATGCAATGGCAAGCACCACGAACATGTTAATTGCAAACCTTTTGAAGTGCTCCATGGATTCGTCATTATGTGCGGCAACTGTACTGTGCTCCCTTGTGCTGAAAATGCGCGGAAGCATTCCAAATAGTTTTACATGCCCTGCCATTTTTGAGTACATGGGCTGGAACAATATAACGCTCACCGCAATGACCATAAACGAGATTGTGGGAAGGAGCAGCGCCTCCTTTTGCCCAAGCATGACGACTGCCGACGTTGCAATTATAACCACAAATTCCCCCAACGGGCCAAGGAGTATTGCCGCCCTGCTCGTGTCCTCGCCGCGCCGCAGGCCAAAAAGCGGGCCGAAGAGTGAAAATACGATCCCGTGGGCCATCGTGCCGCCGATTATGAGCAGGATTGCAAGGCCGAGCATTGTTGCAAGCACATCAGGCGAGGGAATAACAACCGTGCCTGCCTCATGGCTGAAAAAAATGGTTGTCCCAAAGCTCACAAAAAAGAACACGAGGAAAAAATCGCGCAGGAAATGTATGTCATGCTTGATCCTCCTCCCTGCCTCGGTTTCCGCAAGCGCAAAGCCTGCAAAGTACGCGCCTAAAGCAGTTGAGAGGTGCAGCACGCTTGCAAGAGTTGCGACCACAAGGCCTATCCCCAATGAGAACAGGGTGATTTCAATGTGGCCAAAGCTGTTTTTTGTAAGCCAGTCCTCAACCCACTGCCCGAGCTGATAGACGACGAAAAATGCGGCGGCTGCAAACATCACTGCACTAATCGCAAGGTCAATGGCTTCGCCGCTTTTTGAAAAGCTTGTGACAAACACGAGCAGGATGATCCCGAGGAAATCCTGCAGTATGAGGATAGAAATGGAAATCTGCGTCGATGGCAGGCCCATAATTTTATTGTCCAGTGCGAATTTTGCAACAATTGCTGTGCTCGTGCAAAAGAGCATGAGGCCGATGATCAGTGAAAACATGAGCGAGAAGCCGAACGCATAGGATATGGCAAATCCCACCGCAACCGAGAGCAAAATGTCAATGATCGCAAGGAAAAAAGATGTTGTCCCCGCTGCAAGGAAATCCTTGAGGGATAATTCGAGCCCCAGGTAAAAGAGCAGTATGAAAAGGCCCATCTCGCTAAACCCCACGACAAGCGGATCGGTCGGGTGCAGGAACTTGAGCAGAAAAGGCCCCAGAAGGAAACCTGCAATAATGTAGCCGAGTACCGGGTTTTGGCCGAACTTCTTTACAATGATGCTCACAAGTATTGCGATGACAATGATTATGCCGATCGTAGTGAGCGGCAGCGCCTCAACCATGAATCAGGAACGATGAACGGGAATATATACGTTGCTTTTGGGATGTGCAATGTTTCGCAATTGCCTGTAAAACTGCCCCGCCGGCCTAGCCCGTTGTTTTAATTGGATTGGAATTATTTTTGTTCCTGTCCATCCATAATCAAAGCCCATCCATCATTCAAGGCTTTTTTTTGCCAAGGTTCCTTGCAGAATTTCCAAGATTGTGCAAGGCCTCGCAAAGGCCTGCCTTGCAAGGTTTCATTTGGGTTAACCCGCGCAGAGCATTGCCCTGCAGGGCCTTGCACTCCAATAGGGCCAAGGAACCAAAGAAAAGGCTTTTTTATTACTTTCGCTCTTTCCTCATTGCATGCACCACAAGTACTGCGCTTCATGCGGATCACTCGACATGAAAAAGCATGCAAACGGCACGACTGAGTGCGCCCGCTGCCATTTTTTAGGCGAATTCAGGGAAGGCAGCATGGATGAAATCAATGAATTCCAAAAGACGCACAAATCGGTATTTTCGGGGCAGGGGGCCCTCAATACAGCCTCTGCGGCGGTAAAAGGCCCGGCGCCATCGGGCAACACGGAGCTCAAAAACAAGCTTAACTCGCTTAAGGGCAAGAAAACTGACGATTTTGAAATTCTCTGAAGGGGTAATAAAAATGGGGATGTCAATTAAAACAACGGTTTTTCCGCTAAGGGTGAGCCTTAAAAAGAAGGAAACTTGGGATCTTGTGGTTGAAGTGGCAAATGAGGATGCGCGCGAAAAGAAGGTTTCAGTGCGCATAGAGCTGCCGGCAGAGGCAAGCTTTGGCACGGTCGGGGGGAATGCCGTTATTGAAAAGCGCATTGACAATTACCGCGCCCTTGGGACAATCCAGCTCAAGATGCCCGTTTACATCTCAAACCGCGCAAATGAAGGGGTCTTTTCAGGCAAAGTCAAGGTCGCCGAGCACTTCAATGACTACGATTACATTGAAAAATCCTACAGCAAGGACATCCCATTGCGGATCGTACAGTAGGGCGGCAGGCCGTTCATTTTTTTACAACGCCGTTGGCAAGAACGCACTTGCCTTTAGGCGGGTGATGAATTGCTGGTGGCGGCGTTGTGTGCTGTGCCTAGCGTGTGCACTTCAAGAACGCCCGCCCCTTTTTGGGGCGGGTCGTTTTGCCCTAATCCCCAACTACGGTTATTCCCGCTTCACTAGCTAATATAGCGGTAAATCGTTATGTCGCCGTTGTCAAATTCCTTTTGCAGCTTTTCCCCCTGCGCGGCTGAAACATCTGCGATAATCCGCTCATAACGCCCTTCCCACACCCATGTAATTTTTTTCCTGCCAGCCACTCCGCCAGAATTTTCGTAATAATTCATGATCCGGTCTGCAGTTCCTTTCGGGTAAAAGAAAATATTGCCTTCAGCCCCGTTTTCAAAAAGCATATCCCTCGTTTCCTGTGGCCAGCCTGATATTGAGCGTTCAAATAAGGCCTTTTGCCAGATGTATGTGGAATGGTAGAGGAAGTGGAACGGGAAATTTACAAGCATGACCTTTTCTGCATCTATCATGGCTTGGCTGCTTCCTGTCTGGCGGGTCACTGTGACGATGTTGAGCGTTCCGGCGTGCGGAGTGAGAAGCGATTCAAGTTTTTCTTTTGCGACGCCAAAGAACCTGTATGAGAAGCCAACCCTCTCCTCAATGTCGCTGTTTTTTGCTGTCGTAAGGAACCCGTTTGGCAAAAATACAAACAGCCCCGTGTCAGCGCTGATCCTTGCATTTGTCTGAGAACTTAGGGATATCACGACATCACCCCTTGCCGAATGCGCCTTGAGCCAATCGAGTGCATCCCTCTCTTTTGGGTCGATTGTGTACGCGGGGCACTCTGAAGGCCATAATGCCTGTGTAGTGGCGCATTTTGCCCTAAACGAATTCGTTTGCACAATCAGCCCCATGGCCAGAATCAGGATCAGGAACACACCCCCTAGCAGAGGAAGGAACCTTCGGATCGCCTGTGCTGCCCTTTCACATAATGCCTGGAACGCGAATCCGAATCCGGGGCGCCAAGACGCCTGCCATTGGCACAAAATCATGACCGCCAAAAAGAGGGAAACCTGGTCTGCCACCTGGCCCTGCCAGTGCAAAATGGACAGGTTAAATCCGGTTACCAGATGGAGGTTCATCCCTATAATTGCAGCAGTGAGCATCCCTGCAAAAAATATCAGGTCCTTGCCGCGTTTCCTCACAAGGAATACCGTTGCGAGCAGGATGCCAAGGTACTTGATTGTGGGAATGATATAATAGGCCCTGCTGTATTCAGTCAGCCCGAGCCTGAGTATAAGGTCCCCGGACATGCCTGAACCCGAATTGATAGCGAGATTTGCGGCATATGGCGCTGCAACCGCAGCTGCGATGGCAAAAATTATTATGCCCTGCCAGGGGATAATTTCCCGAAAGCCTCTCTTGCGCACTTTTCCCTCCCAAACTTGGGCAAGCATCACTGCAAGGAGCCCTGCAAAAAAAGCAATATAATAGAAATAAGTGTAGATGAGCAGCCCCGCTGCAATCCCTGCGATGGCAGTGTCAATAGCCCTGCCCGTATCAAAAGCCCTGAATGCAAAATACAAAGCAAGCAAAAAGAACGGCAAAGTCATGGCCGGTGAATGGAACCTGTCGAGGAAAAGTGAGTTTGCCGTGAAAAATTTTACAATGTTGGTGAGCAGTTCAGGCGGGTAAATGCTCAGCACATCAAAAAAATTCGGGAAGAGCGCAAACAGTGCAGCAAGTGCTATCCGGCTTCTTTCTGATGGCCCGTTTCCCATCCACCTCCCGAATAAAAGGAATGCAAGAATGAATGTTACAATGCTTCCCGCTACTTTTGCCATAAATATCCATTGGTAGCCGAAAGCGCTTTGCATAATCCCTGCAATCATGAATGGCAGCCACTCCCTTGAGGGCGTGAGGTGCGAGAGCTCGAAAAGCTGGTTTTCAGATACCCATCCGAACAATGAAACATGCTTCACAATCGCCGAGTAGTATGTAAAATCCAGTGTGCGGATGCTGGGGCTGAAGAGGTGGAACGGATAATAGTTTTCCCCGGCGGCAGTTGCCACAAAAACATCTGATGACGCAATAATAAGTGCAATTGCTATCGCCGTGAGGAAAAGTACAGATTTGTCCATAATACCACTTCGTTGCAGGGAAAATCTATCCTGGGCTTTTTTTGCCATTCCCCCTCTTCTTTAATACAACCTGCCTCTGGAGCGCAAACACTCCCGGAAATGCGCCTGAGACAAAATCGTCGAATTTTTTCAGTGTTTTCAGCAAAGGCAAAGGCAGGTCTATTGTCCTCATTTTGGCAATGACCCCGCCTGAGAGCGGGAAGAGGAGGAATTCCGAAAATGAGCTGTGGATGATTTTGAACTGGCCAACTTCGCGCTCGAATTTTTCGCTGTCATCAAAAAGGAGGTTCGGGATCGCGCAGTTTGCTGACCACAAATCCTTGCTGTCGGTGCAGGGGGTCTTGGTGCTGAATACATCCTGCCTAAATGACCATCCTTCATGGCGTGCAATCCGAAGCAGGATGCGCATCATGAGCGAGCAGTTTATTTCCTGTATTATCAGGGCGCCGCCGGGCTTGAGGATGCGGGACATTTCAAAAAAAAACTTTTTTGGGAACGGGACATGGTGGACCATGTTGCTGCAATATACCGCGTCAAATTTTGCAGCAGGGAATTTCGTGTCAAGCGCATCGACTTTCCTCTCGACCCATTCATAGTCTGCAAAATCTGTGAGCATAACAGTGCAGTCCTTCCTGATAAAATCTTTTGAAATCCCCGTGCCACATCCCACCTCGAGGGCAAAATCCCCTTTGTTGATAAACCGGTTCATCCATTCATACCTGTTTTTCAGGAGGAATTTTAGGTTGCCTGGGCCACGTGAATAATAATCTTTGCGTGCAAACCGTATGTCCCCCTCATGGGAGAGCCTATTTTCATTATGCGATGGCTTATACTCATCAAGCATTTCTTCCCCCCACAGGCGATGCAGTTTTCCGTGATTTGCCCAATACGTTCTTGGGCGTAAGCATCTTTTCCAGCTGCCCTCTGGCATTATTCCAGCTTTCCTTTCCTTTAATGGGGAAAAAGGCCAGCCTGTTTTTGACTGCAGTTGCTTTCTCATCAATGTCCCCGACAAGCACCAACTCATCCCTTTTGCACCCTGCCTTCTCCATTGCGAGCCTGACTATAGAGCCTGCCGGCTTTTCAGCCCCTGCCTCTTCAGATGTTATGATGAAATCCACGAACCTGTCTATGTGGCTGGCAACCGCTTTCCTGAGCTGGATTTGCGCTGTGAGGTTTGTCAGGATAACAATCCTGAGGCCTTTTCCCCTGCACCATTTCAGAAATTCAATGGCTTGCGAGGGTATCGTCATTTTCTGCATGTATTTTTCCCAAAATAACCTTTCAAGCCGCAGCGAATACCCTGCGTTTGTCCTGCCTTCGAGCATTTCCAGCATCGCCTTGAAGTAGAGCAGCCTTGAGTGTGATGCTGCTTGAGCGCGTGTATTGGCTTTGACCTGCATCCGGGCCTTTTCAAACAGCGCTTTGGCGCTGTTCATGCCAATAGAATGCCTTTGGCATATGCTCTTGAGGGCGGCAATGGTTGCAGCGCTGTTACATTCTTTGTAATCATAGAGCGTATCATCAAAATCGAGGAGGATCCCGCGCAGCCCCATTCAATCCCACTCCGCTGCATGGGCCGCTGTTGTCATTACAGCATCAATTTCCATTGCGTTCCTCTTGAGGTGTCCCCTGTATTTTCTTATCTCGCCCGCCCTGCCCCATCTTTCAGGGTCCACAAGACATATTTTCAGCCCTGCTTCCCGTATCATGCTGTAGGAAGCAGGCGTCAGGGGAAGGCGGGTGAAAGTGTCAACCCAGACCCACCCCGCTTTTTTTGCAAGGCAAAGGACGCTTTCAATAGGCTCATACTCTGAAAACCTTGCTGCAATATGCCCTTTCCCTATTCTTTCCGAAAGCCTTATCAGCGAAGGCATAGAAAGATCAAGCAGGAAATAATCAGTTATGCCATTTTCCTCGGCAATTACGCAAGCCTGCTCCTCGATCCCCTCGGACTTGACATTGAGTACAAGCAGCCTGTGCCTGAATTTTTTGCAAAATTCCCCGAGCGATTCCCCGCCGCCAGAAGGCTCGTGGCTCAATATCAGGTTTTTGCCGTCATTGCGTATATCCACCTCAACACCGAATTCCTCAGGCACGCAGGAAAGCCCCTGTATGCTATTGATGCGGTGCATCACTTTTATCATGGCCATTCACCTTTTTCCTCAGACTTAATGTGAAATCAATAACCCTTTTAATGAATTTCATCCGTGCCCCGATCCCCATGTTCCAGCTTGACTTCCCGTGCCTGCGCGGCAGGAAGAGTACGGGAAAGCGTACCACCTCAAGCCCTTTCTCTTTTGCCTTATAGAATGCAAACAGGTCGAAAGAGAAGTCATCCGGGGCATCAGCTAGCTCAGTTAGGAACCATGAATGAAAGAGGCTGGGCTGGGCATTTATGTCAGTGAGGATTTTTCCAAGGGCGATGCTGCAAAAAACCGACATTCCTCCGGTGAAAAGAGCATCAGCCATCCCGCGGCCGGTCCTTTTCCCCTTGATAAAAATATATTTACTCCCCGCGTCCTTTGCCATGCGGTATGCGCGGAATATGTCCGCAGGGTCAGCCTGCAGGTCCGCATGTGTCCAGCAGATAAATTCCCCGCCTGCCTTTGCGAGTCCTGCCTTGATGCCATTGCCATAACCCTTATTCATGCGCAGGGCTTCTTTGTGCACAAACCCGTATTTTTCGGCCGCATGTTCAATGGCTTTTCCTGTATTGTCAGCAGATCCGTTGTCTACAAGTATGAGCTCAAATGGAGTGCCGGCGCCATGGACTGCAAATTTTTCTGCCAATGCCAAGATGCTTGGCTCCTCATTGTAGCAGGGCACAACAACTGACAATTCAGGCTTTTTCATAACAAAGTTTTTCCCCCTTATTGATATCCGGCCCCTGTATTTCCCGTGAAGTTTGCGTAAAATAGCCTTTCCAGTAATTATACACCAAAAGGTCCTGCGGGGTCCCGAAAACAATGTACTTGTCAACTTCAAATGCCCGGACGCGCTTTCCTGCATTTATAAGCTCATTTGGCACGGTGTCAGCATAAAGCTCGCCATTTATCCTGATATTTTTTTCAGCCATGCTTTTGCATGCATCGAAAAAGTCGCGCGCTTTCCTGAAATAAAATATTCCTGTGAGCGCGTGGTCTGACATGGGGCTTTGCGAAATAGGCTTTTTACACGAGACCTTCCTTGCGCAATTGCCACTGCCGGTTTCCACATACGCATAAGCCGCAGGGTTGCGCCCGACTGCGCGGTTGTTGCGGAAAGTCCAGATAAGCGCCTGTGTTGCCCGGTCTGCAATCTCATATTTGAGTTTGGAAAAATCAAAAAGGACGGTATTATCGCAGGCTGCTACGAGCAATGCGCAATCCGGATCTATTGCCCCTTTTGCGAGCATGCAGGAGTCTGCCTGCCCTCCTGTCGGATGCTTTGCAACGACCACTTTTGCATCCGGCAGCCACTTTTCAATCTGGCCTGCAAGGCCTTTTGCAAGATGGCTCTCCTGGCATACAAGCACGTAATTTGCTGCCAAAGGCAGCGAGTTTATTGCATGCACGAACATCGGCATGCCGCTGACCGGAATGGATGGCTTTGGCATGCTGTACCCTGCAGAGCAAAACCTCTTTCCATCCCCTGCCATGGGCAGGAGGACTGTTGTATTTTCCAGCATAGGCCTCTTTTTTTCCACATGGCTGAAAAATTCTTTCCAGTAAATATATTCCCGCAGGTCCTGCGGGGTGCCCCACTGCAGGAAATATTTTGCTTCCTGCACAAAAACCTTCATGCCATCCTTTAGCATCGGTTCATATGCAGAGCTCACATAATACTCGCCATTGACTGCAAGCCCATCATCCATTGCCCTTCTGAACTGCCGCTTCATGAGTGCTCCTGACGCAAATGAGTATGTTCCTGCTGAATGGTATGACTCAGTCATGTCTTTGGTGAATGAGTGCTTCTCCCGGATCTCAAGCAGCTCCATTCCGCTGCCCACACGCATGCCTGCATAAAGCCCCTGCCAGAGCAGGTGCGGGTGGAGTCCGCAATAACCCAAAATCCCGCCGTCCCAGTTCCCGTTGCGTGTCTTTAGGGAAAACCCGTGGTAATCCCAGACTGCCAAAAAATCACAGTAATTCACTATAACAGGCTCGCTGTCATCAATGCTGCCTTCAGCTTTCATGACGGCGTGAACTGGCCCCAGCTTATGGGGATCTATGCCGATGATTTCGCAATCCGGCGCGGCTTTTGCAAGCACCTTTTCAAGCGCAGTCTGCGCGAGGTGGTCCTTGCGTGCCACAAAAAGAAATTCATCTTCCCTGTCAAACATCCCAATTACATGCTCTATCATGCATTTCGCGCCAACCTTGATAAGGGGTTTTATCTCATGAAAGCCCGCATCCTTGAAGCGTTTCCCCTCCCCCGACATCGGGATGACAACTTTCATCGTGCCGCCTCCATGCGTTCCCTCTCAAGTGCCATTGAAAGCAGCTTTTTTACCTGCGCTGCCTTCAGGAACCTTGGCCGTGAAAGTTGGGAAGAATTCAGAAGGGTACAAAATGAAGCAAGGAATACCTCATTTGCATATTCCTTCTCCCTTGCGTTCCCTGAAAGGAATAAACGTGTTCCTTTCACCCTGATGTTTCCGCCACGCCCAAACCGGCAGCATATAGCCGCATCAGGGAAGAGGGGCATTTTTAGCAATGACCGGTCCTTGAGCAGGGAAAGTGCAGGCATATCATAATATTGTGCCTCCTTTTCCGTTTCCAGTTTTGATGGCAGTTGCACGTCCACCCCTTCACTTTCAAGGAATGTGAGCGCGGTTTTGCACTTTTCATGCGTGGCTGCAAGAGCTTCCTGCATTGAATTTGAAGCAACAATCAGCCCGTGGTTTTGCAGGATAAAACAATGGTTGCCGCCTTTTGCGTGCATGGCTATTGCGCGGGCAAGTTCTGCCCCCGGAGAGAAATAGGGTATCCATGTGAACGATCCTGGCCCGAATGCCTTAAGCGCGATTTCCTTCCCGTTCTTTGCGCATGATATGGAATTTATGGCAACAGGGTGCGTGTGCACAACCGCCCTGCCCAGCACAGAGTGGAATCCGGTTTCCATGGACGGTTTGCCGCTGATGGCGCCTCTAGACAACGCTTCCATGTATTTGCCCTCATGCATTTTGCGTGCTGACGGGATTTTTGAAAAGAATCCGGCCATGGAAGAACTCCTGAAACTTGCGATGCCGCTTTGAGATGAGACCTCGCTGAGGCAAAAACCTGATGCTTTCACAAACATGCGCTTTCCATCCTTGATCGATATGTTCCCCCCGGGCCCTTGAACAAGATCAATATCGGATCCTGCCATCCTGCATGCTGCAATCAGCTCATCAACGCAGTTCATAGTCAGCCTTCCTTGCCTTCAAATTCTGTGAAATCAGCCATAGCACCACGAGCTGCAATGCGCCGTCTAGCCCCCCTTCCCATTCAGGCGAGCGGTTCTCAAGCAGTTCCTCAAGCTCAGGCACAAGCCCGTATGCACAGGCAGCTGTCTGCCCTGCATCCATTTTTCCTGCAAAGCTCACTGTCTGGGTGCAGAGGTCATCATTATAGTCAATGTATAAATGCATGCCGCTATGCTCCTGCACCTTTTCCACAATCTCTGATGCATCGAACCGGTTGTCAATGGAAACCGACAGTTTTGTCGGCACGATGCCGCTGCCGGGAGAGGCTGAATAGCGCACTATCAGGTCGGCAAATTTTTTTTGCGGCTCTAGGAATCGCCTAGCGTCCCCCTCGCGGGATTTCATCAGGGCTACAACTTTTTGGGAACTATACCCCCTCGCCATTGTATCCCTCCTGATTTTCCATTTTTTCATAAGGCCTTTTTCTGTATCCATGAATACCTTGATGTCAAGCAGCTGCCTCATTGCGGTGAGGTAAAATGAGTGCAGCCCCGATACCAGAATGAATTTTTTTGGCCAAAGCTCCTTCTTTTCTGCGAATTTGCCGCTTGAATGGTCATATTGGGCCCTCATCACCTTCTTTGCCATCCCAAGAGCCTGAAGTGATTCCACTTCCCTGTGCAGGAAGTTCCCTTGCGGGTTGAGGTGGGTGAGCTTTTCCCAGTTGGTGCTGCCCCTCTCCCATTTGTGCAGATCGTCACCTTCAAGCAAAGTCATACTCTCTTTCCCGGCAAGCTTTCCGATAAGACGCGCGGCATAGCTCTTGCCGCTGCCCGAATCACCAGAAATCCCGATCCGCACGCCGCTTTTTGAGTAGCGCAGGTTCGCAAGGACCCCGAACTTATAGACAAAATAAATATTGACAAGCATCACTCCGACAAGCAGGGTCCATGCAAAATCCGACGCCAATGATGCGTCCAATCCTGCTGAAGCTAAATAATGATATGGATTTTGCAGGTTTGCGATTGGCACGGAAAGCGGCTGGAGCGAGGCAAACAGGTCAGAGTCCCTGCTCATCAGCAGGAAATAGGCAAGGAAAAAACCATTGATTGCCCAGTAATTTTTTTTGGAAATATTGTCGTCCTTGACAAAAAAATATGCAAGGAACGGCATTGCCCAGAAAAACCAACCGGGGCGTGAGGGCACGAGCGAAACAAGGATGGTGAATGCGACCGCAATGGACATCATCAGTGCATCCTGGCTTATGCCGCGGAAATAAGTCAGCCGCAG
>DUGC01000075.1 GCA_013331625.1 Candidatus Iainarchaeum sp.
AATCGCTATCGTGTTTTACTTGCTATTTTCCTGTTAGGTTTTGGGCTATAATTATTTGTATGCTATTACAATAGTCCCATTTAGCAATACTTCTACTTTCGAAAAATATTTTTTAATTTGGCTAATGTATTCATTTAGAATTGGAAATCCATGGTGGCTGGGAACTACGTTAAGTAGCCAGTCTGAGAAAATCCTGTCAAATTTGGTTCTATTAACTAACTGAAAGAGGACAAATTTTCCATTAGGTTTTAAATTTTCTGCAACTTTCCTGTAAAAGTTCTCTCGTTCATTTTGAGGGATGTGATTGATAAGAATTGATGCAAAAGCACAATCAAAAAGTAATTCAAAATAAAACTTTTTTGAAAGGTCTTTTTTCAGTAGTTTGACTTTTATGTCTTCTCTTTTAATTATTTTTACTCTTTGTTCGGCCATTTTTAGCATTTTGCTACTTATATCCACTCCAATAATCTCTAGAGGCTTCTCACTTCTTTCAATAATTTCTGTAATTGCAGTACCCGAACCACACCCGTAATCTATTATTTTTTCTCCCCCTTTTAGTCCTTTTAATAGCTTCTTTACTGCTATCTGGCGCAGTGAATATAATGGTCCAACCATTACTGAGTCCCATAGTTCAATTGCTTGCTGGTCATCGAACCCTGTTCTTTCATGCTTTGAGCCATAGTGGAGAGAATCTTCAGCAAACCCATAAAAAAATAATGTCCAGTCTTCAGCCCCTTTATACTGGGTAGTGACAAAATCCTGTTCTGCCAAGGAAAAAGGTAGTGGAATGTAGCCTGTCAATGAATATTGTTGCCCGTCAAATTTGATTGCTTTTTTCCCAACTAAGAAATCCAGCATAGCTTCTAACATTCGCTTGTTTTTTAATTTGAGTTTTTTTGATAATTCATCTATTGTTCGTGGTTTTTTCTCAAGTTCTTTGATAATCCCTGTCTTTTTACACAGTTCAAAAGCATAGAAAGCATACCCCTTGTCGGCAATCCTAATCGCCTTCAAATCTTTTCTCAATCGTTTATTGGTAACCAACTCAACTAAAAACCCAATTCGATTTTTCATTGTGCTTCCTCTAAATTAAATCTAACAAACCCTTCTGATAATGATGAACTCGCAATTCTGAGCTTTATTTCCTTTTTTTTATAAATCGAAACAAAGCCAGAAAGCAGTCCTAAAAATATTTCTTTTTCACATTGGTCGAATAATTCATGCCATGGATAATAGGTTATCGCTAGTTCATTCAGATTTGGGGTTATTAGTAAATCTCCCCAACCTTGAAAAGCCATAAAATCTGATATAAATGCTGGGGTTAACTCTTCTTCTTTTTTTGCAATTCGTTTTCCATGTATACATGCAGTTTCAAACAACAGATCACTTCCTTTAGGAATTTTTTTTGCTTGACTTTCTAATAAAAACAGAAAATCAATTCCTAGCGGAAGATACCGCTCTTTGTTATATTCCATTTTTCCGTTTGAATAGGTTACTATATTATTAGCAATTAGTTTTTTTATTGTAGTATTAGAGAACTGTGTTGGTCTGATTTTATTGAACGTCAAATATTCATCAGTAGCCGAATTTGATTCTATTTTATCATAAAAACTGACATATGGCAGCTGTTTTTCTTTTAACGATTTTGAAGGGGCACACAATGTTCTACATCCATTTTCTTTTCTTCCTTGACATTTTATTTGGATCCCTTCAATAGAAAAATCAGCCATTAACCATGCCCATAGCCCTGCAATTCCTCCTTCATTTAACAAGTATCCAAGCCCATTTTTACTACATACCACATAATCTGTAAATTGTATTTCAAAGGATTTGAAATTAAGCTCCATTTTGGTTATTTCTGATCTATCAGCCCAAGTACTGCCAACAAAACTTGCAAGGAACTGTGCCATTTCAATTACGTCTTTATTGCTGTTTGCTTGTATTGTTGGCATATTAAATGATTTGCCATAATTCCATCCAAAGTTTTTACCAACCCCGTAAAGGAATATCTTCCCTTGATCGCCATACTTTTCAACAAACTTATTTTCCAAGTCAGTGATAAAATTTTCTGATAAAAAAATGTCTCGTTGGAAAGTATAACCGAACTTGCTGGTTTGTTCAGTTACCACAAAACCTGGGCTATCATATTTTACAAAATTTGGTATAATGACATTTTTTATGTACCAATCTACTAGGTTTTCTTTCAATGCCATCCTGATCAACAATCCTTTGGTTTTCATCAGAGGCTATAATTTACATCTGAAAAATCAACCAGAAACAGCTAGCCCTTGTTTTGTTATTTGGAGATCGTATTTACCCCCAGGAATTTCTGTGAACCTCATCTTACTTACTTCAATTGTTCGCATTAGTTTTTTTCCTATTGTAGTTCCAGTTAACAGAATTATTCCATCGGAAAGGAATTCAGATATTGTATCTCTGCTGATACCTTGGCCACCTTCTACTCTCTCAGAAGTAACAAATGCAGTAGCTTTGGATTTGGCTNNATTAAATATCCTCTTAAGTTTCATCCTGCCAATAGTAACCGTATCCATCACGGTGGGAATGGTATATTGGGCTACACTCTCGAATGACTGGGTTGCAAGCTCTTCAACCATTGCAGGACTACTAGAAATTGAATCAAGAGAATCAAGAGCGATAATATCGTAATCTGATTTTTTTATTTCTGTTAGGATAAAATCCACAACACTAGCATTTGATGTATCAACAGAAACAATCTTCAATGATGGCACTTTTGTAGGGTCCCATCCAAATTGTTTCATCTGCCTTTCAAGTCTTCCATCATTCTGTTCTAAGTTTAAGTAAAGGCACCTTTTACCCTTAAGCGCATTTTTGTATAGGATTTCCATGCATAAAATACTTTTTCCCGTACCTGGAGTACCTGCAATAAGTACAACTATCCCTTGGGGTATTCCACCCCCTAACATGGAATCTAGTCCTTCAATATATGTAGCTATTTTATCATTCATTGCCATCAAATCCACCCAATTAGGCAAAAGATATATATAAACCTTCGGTGCATGCATTACCAGAATGGAAGTGGTGAGGATGGAAGAGCTTTCTGATGAGAAGAAAACCGAGTTGTGGAAGGCGTTCCACAGCACTGATCTGTTCGGCGCCCCTTACACCGAGTTTTCCAAAAAGCTCGCGCGCATGAAGATGCTGCAGAACTTCTACTTCAATGATGACATTTTCAGGCGCGAAATCGATGGCTTGCGCCAGAAGATGGAGAAAAAAAAGGTTGCACTCAAGGCGGTAGACAAGAAAATCGATGAGCTTGTTGCAGAAGCGGATTACAGGCGCTATATTGCAAGCTTTGAGAGCATGAAGGAAAATTTCGAGGCAAGGAAGAAGGAAATGGCAAAGGTCGAAGAGGCCTTCCGCTGAAAACTATTTTTTCTCTTCGATTGCATTGAGTATCTGGCTGACTTTGCCCGCTATTGAGGCCCTTGCAAATTGTGGCAGCGCCATCAGATCGTTTATTTTATCGGTATTACTCCTGATCCTTGAAAGCGGGTTCCTGGCATTGTGGCCCTTCAGGCTGTTTATGATTGCCGCTATGCCGCGGATTCCTACCGCCTGCTCAAGGGGAGTGAACGATCGCGAGCCCAGCTTTGTTACAATCTCGGTTACCGACAAATCAAAACTTTGCCGCGCTCTTAGGCGCCATCCTGCGCGGTGCCCGACCCCATATTCAGGGTGGCTCCTGCTTGGGTGGCCAGCGTGGCTTTGGAATGAATCCGTCTTTCTTGGACTTGCTCCCCTAAGCATATTCTTATCACAAAAACAAGGCTGCCGGAAAATAAAAAACCCGCACATTCAACCAATTGGTTGATTGAATTTAAACCGCGCATTAATTACCCAGCCCTGTACATTCTCTTTAATGAGTGAAGGAGGGAAAAACGGAACTGCGGATTTCCCTTCGTATACGGTTAATAAGGGGTTAGAGGCAAGTATGCTATCGGGGTGGGTTTGGGTTAAGCGGCTTTTTAACGGATTGATCGGGGAATCTGTGAAGGGGTGGTTGCCTTTGTTTTTTGTAAAATCTTTGGTTGTGATTTTGGTTTTTCTCTTTTTGGTGCCAATGGTAGTTGGCGAGCAAATGCCTATTACTGCCCATAATTTTGTGCAGATAGTTGCTAAGGAAAAAAGGGGCGTGCTGATTCAAATTCCGCAAAAAACAACTGTGCGGGTGTCAATCGCTGAAAAGATGAGCATTGGAGTTGAGCGTGATTCTAATGAGGGTTAAGGAGCAAGTGATTGTGCCTGATACTGATGAAAATGTTTCCGGGTTTATTCCGATAAGTGGTTTACCTATGCAGAGTGAAAATGGGCCTATATGGTATATCCGGCCAAGTGATGGAGATTATTACGATGAACCGCTTGGTACAGGAATTGACTCTATAATGCCCTTTGATTCAAATGATTATGGGAAATATGGGGTTCCTTGGAAACGTCCTTATTCTAAAGACCAAGACGAGAATGCCCTGGAAAGTTATGGCTGCGTTAACGAGGGGTGTAATGATACGAGTGGAATTGATTCTCCTCAGTTAAATGCTGGCAGAGACGCTGAAAAAGACAATTCACAATCTGCCACATCGAACCAGGACAAAGTGAACATGGATTTTTTTGGCGAAAGGGTGGGCATTGAAAAGAATCAGGGCAATGAAACAAAGATAGTTTCTGGCGGGGTAATGGCGACTACAAAAGAAAGTGTTGAGGTTGACCAGAACAAGCTGAAAATCTCGGGAAACATGATAAGTATCGCGCCTTCTATTGCATCGGAAAAGGCAATTAGGGCTGTTGGAAATCAGGAAGTTGAAAGGATTTCAATACAAACAGAAAACAATCCAGTTTATGCCGTTGAAGGAAAAAAATATGTAAAGATCGTTTGGATAATCCCTGTCGAAGTGAGCACGATTACCAAGGTTGATGCGCAAACCGCGGAAGTGGTTTTGGTCGAAAAGCCTTGGTGGAGCCTCTTTGCAATGGGTTGATAATCCATGGGAAACATACCTAAACATTTATGGTTTTTGGCTATACTTTCCGTTCTGTTACTAACCTCAACCATTTTTGCGGAAGCCTTGGCAATACAAAAAATTGATTATCAAGGCAAATTAATCGAGAAAAAAGCAATTGCCGAAAAAATTGTTCAAGAAGAAAGTATGACAAGATCAAGCATTGTCGGTGCTGATGCAGTTTTTGATTTGCCCTCAATGGATTACATTCCACTGGGAAATAGTGAAATGCCTCTTGTGGCTGATGCGAATTCTATTGGCGTGGTGCCTGATAGAAACACTGATTACTCAAAAATAAATTTCAATGAAGACAAGCTTGGGGTTCGAGAAGGTTTTTATGAAAAAAAGTTGCCCCCCCAGCGACTTGACTTGAATGATGCCAATAGCTTGGAAATGGTTTCAGTGCAGGATGCCGGTGACATGGGCAGCACTAACACGTGCACTTCATCCTCAACAACTGACCTTTGGGCCAATTGGTATTATGAATACCTGGATTATTCGGCTGATATTGATTGGTACAAAGGATACAGAGCAGGAACAAATTCCTTGAGGTTTATTCTTGTACCGCCAATAGGCAAGGATTATGACCTGAAAATTTATGATTCGTGTGCCAACTTGGTGAAAACCTGTGATGGCGCTACATCCGGCCAGATTGAAAGCTGCACCGCAACAGTGACTGACGATTTTTATGTGAAAGTGTATGGGTACAATGACGTTTACAGCACGACTGCCCCTTATACACTAGCTGCAAGAGGCTCCGGATCATGTAATATCACAATGAACACAGGCGCCTCATCAAAAAATGAATACCTGTGCAATGACTCCATCAGGGTAGATAATACGAAAATAAACAACAATAACCCGATTATAATGCTATACCCGACAATTGCTTACCTTTTTTTTGAGGAACTATACACTCCAAACAAAAACCTGTACCAAAGGCTCAGAGCCCAAAATTTCACTTATGTTCCATACAGTTCAACAGTTACCCAAACAGGAGGGACTTTTATCCCGCCAACACAAGGAGGCTGGCCTGACTCCGGAAATTATACTGAAAGGGGGTTTATCCTTGGGTGGTGCGGCAATAATTACGACAATATCCAAACAGTTGAAACAACAACCAATCCGCGTGTTTCTTGCACGGCAGGCTCAATCACAGGTTACAACGGATCGCCGGAAAAAAATTCTTTTTCTTGTAGTGAAGACATTGTAACCAGTGGCCATATATTCGAGAACACCAGCAACACATATCCATTCAATTATAGTTTATATGCTCAACTCAAAGACCCTGACGGAACTGTAATAGATTCCACAACCACGCCAAATCAAACACTAAATGCTATAAACTCTGACTCGTGGAAAATCACGTTCCCCGCCCCTATTGGCGGCTGGGCAAAAAAAGGAACATATACTGTAAAAGCGTGGGTGGATGGAACCTTTTCGGATGGAAGAAGGGCCATGGCAGAAAGCTATGCATACCCATATGTTCCCGATGCTCCGTGCAAAAAAGCCTGCGAAGTCCAATCCAATTCCGCGTGGGTTGAGCAGGACGGGAAATGCAACGAGCAGATAATTGCCAAGCACCAGTTCGACAACACAGGCACAAGAACCTTTCCGCACAATGCGAACTTTTACCTCTATGACCAAAGCAACAACAGAATAAAAGCTACGTCAAACTCGTATTCTATTGACCCGAATAGGAGCTTAATATGGGCTGTAAAGTGGAACGTGCCACAGGGAGGCTGGAAACCCGGAACTTACAGGTCGGAAGCCTATACAGATGGCACGTGTACGGGCGGCGGGACATCATCAGCTTCAAACTCCGTAACAGCCAGCATACCGCAAAGTTGTGGGGACACGGCGTGTTCTGGAATGATCAATGTTTCAGTGAACGACGGGGCATCAAACCCGGTTCCTGATGCAAAGGCATACATCGATAGTTCATACCACTCCAGCACCAACGCAAGCGGAAATGCTTCAATACCAGTTTCCGACAGCGCATGCGGAAGAAGCCACAGCATAGGGATTTACTGCTCAGACGGAACTTACTGCGACACGAAATCGACATCCATAAGCACCAATGGCGACTCCAAAAGCCTGCCATTTAGCTGCGGCGTGTGCGCAAAAACACAAAACCTCACAGTCAGCGCGACAACAAACAAGGAATCCTACCGCCTCAATGAAACAATAAGGCTGGAAACAACTGTGCGCGCCCAAGGAAACAATATTGATGCGTCAAACCTATCTATAAATGATCCATTCACAGGTCAGACAATACGCACAGCCACAAGCAACGGAACAAACACTTACAATTCCACGGCCTCGAAAACTGGAGTACAAACATTCACGATTTCTGCAAGTAAAAGCGGTTACAATTCAGCAAGCGCGAGCAAAAGCGTTGCAGTGAGCCAGGAACTGTCCACGATTTATGTTTCCGTTGCCAACAGTGACGGGACACAAATGGAAGGGGCGAGACTCTACCTTGACAGCACCTATAGCGGAACAACTGAGTCATCAGGCAAAAAAACATTATCGACCACGGCAGGCAACCATATTGTTGAAGCCACGTGCCCTGCCATTGAATACTGCGGCAGCACAAGCGGCTACTTCAGCGGCCAGAAAAACATAAGCTTCAAATGCAACTGCGACATTGATGCGGATGGCGACGGGTTGAGCGCGAGCGAAGAGGAAATAATCGGCAGCGACCCGTACAATGCAAACAGCAACCTTGCAAGCGCCCTTATCACACATGGAGCTGTGAATTCATGTCTCAATCCTGTTGCAGGATTTATTCCTTTTGCATCAGAAAGCGATAGAAATATTATTGTTAAAAATATGGGCTCCATGGATTACACACAGTTGTCAGCTGCAATGTCAGGAAAAACAATTTTGCTCAATGCGACGGTTCAAAGCACAAACATAGCCCCGAATAGCATTGAGACCAAGACAATCACGCTGAAAAAATTGTTTGGCGAATATGAAAATACAAAAGCGTTTGCCGCGCGCGACGGAACAGTTGTTGTAATTGCGGACAACCAATCAGGAGCAACGGCCATTACGATTGTTTCGCCGCAATGCAATGGTTTTTTCATCGGCATTTTCAATGGAGCGTATACAGGAGTAAAAAGCGACTGGGAATTCCTCGCAGGCTCGCCGGACATGGTGCACGAAGGCATGAAATGGGCAGTAAAAAACTGGACTCAAATTATTTTATTGGCAACTCCGCCGCCATTCAACATTATATTCGGCGGCGGCAAAGTAGTGGATTTCTTCGCCAACGGGACTTTCATCAATCTATTCAACGTAACCGGCAGCGAAATAAGGGCTGCAACAATGGAAACACTCAAAGAAGGGGCCACATGGAACAAAAACCAGAAAGGAAGCGATGGCTACCAAGCATTCCAAATGGGATTCCTTGAAGGGTCAGTAACTGGCTTCCTGGTGGAACAAACAGCAATAGTCGCAGTAACAGGCGGCCTTATAGGCTACGCCAAAGCCATCAAACTAACAGGCAACGCGGCCAAGCTGGTCGACATGGCATACAAAGCGTACTCAAAAATATTCGGCAAGTGGGGCGGAAAAATAGCGGAACTTTTCAAGGACTCGTCAATCCTAAAGTGGTCATCTGCAGAGGCAAGAGACTTTGCAGTACAATCAACAAAATGGTTCCCAAAGGCAGAAGACGCAAAAAAATTCTGGCTATCATTCGGAGAACAAGCAGAACCACTAGCACTGAAAAGCAAAAGTATTTACCAGAAAACCGCTTCCAAAATCGGAGTTGAAGAGGCTGACAAGGCATTTAGCAAAATGTTTAGCTCAAAATACGGCAAAGAAGGATTGGAAACATTTGAAGAAGGACCACTGCAACAACTGGCAGAAGTCTACCAAAAGCACGACTCATTAATAGTNNACAGAATCTGGAAAACAAAGGATATTCACTCAAAGACGCAATGACTTACGCGGATGACGTAAAAGACATTTCTGGCGGAAAAAACCTGAGAGCCAACGCAGTTGCATCGAATAATTTGGGAGACTTCTTCAATCTAAAGCGAGCATCGGAGCTGAAAAAACAAGCGAATACTGTGATAAGGGAAGTGGATTTAGATACTGAATCTTTTACATTCACTTGGGAATGGAATGGAAAGACATTAACTGCAGCCCCTGAAAAATTAAACAAAGATTTAGTATATGATTTTAGTTTTGATGGAAAAACCAAAAGAATACTAGAAGAAGTAAAATCAAAATCTGGCTCTCGTATAACAATAACTCTAGGTGAGGAAGAAACAAAACAATTATACAAGATAGCAGAAGGAATAAGAAAAGGTGTTGCTGATGAAGCAAGGATAGTTTCTCCAGTAGGACAAATATTTGAAAACAACTACAAAAAATTGGCAGAAAAACTAGGGATAACTGTTGTAGAAGGGGTGGTATAAGTGGACATATATGAGATTAACTTAGTAATAGAAAAAAAACAATTTACTAAAGCGTTTTGTACCGAAATAATTTACTCTTTATTTGAGGCACATAAAGAAGAATTTAAAGATAATAAATTGGAGCAAGGCGGTCGTTGGAGTCAAAGCCAAGTCAGAAACTCGAAATATTTAGAGAAAGAAATAGAAACATTATATTATAGCCAAAACATGTGGGGAGTAGATTTACCATACCCTAAATCAGTTACCAGTATAAACGTTGTTTATGATAGAAAAGATTATCCAATAGATAATTGGTATGAAAACATTCCAAAAGATAAGGCAGTCATTGCCATAAGAACAGATAGACCTAACGTGTATTGGGTTGATGATCCTAACGATAAATGGGCTCCTCAAATAGCAAAAAACATTAATAATTTCGTTAAAGATTCGATAACTGTTTACAATGCAATACACCCAATTACAGGTAGCAATTGCTGGGATAATGACCGTTCTACTGTCACTACTATTCCAACTAACGCAGAGCACATTACTTGGCTTACTTTTTTTGGACCTGAATTGGTTAATAAATTCGGAAGAAAAAAAATCCTTTCTGCGCCCGCATACAAAATAGTAGAATTTTCCGATGGCGGCATACTGTTAATGAGTGGACCCACCCCATTTGGAAATAAAAAGAACGAACATTTTGAAGAGTGGAATACAATTGTATGCCAAGATAAAATCGCCAAGCACTTGGGTTTAGGCGAATACCTGCCGAAAACAAGGTGAAAAACAAATGAATAAGAATCTGTCAGCTTCGGTTTTGTTTGTTCTTTTACTGAACACTGCTTTTGCAAGCACAGCCTATGCCGGGCTTTTTGGCTCGACACACGAGGCTCAGAACTTTGCCGTGCAATCAACAAAATGGTTCCCAAAAGCAGCAGAAGCCCTAAAAGAACTGGACGCGGCATATGGCCTCAAAACCCTTGAATTCACTTCAGGGCCTGCGCGAGAATTTGTGGCAAATTCATTGGAATTCTTTGCAAAAAAAGAAGATTGGGCAAAATTCTGGAGCACAATAGGAAACACAGAACAATCAGCAATCAAAGGCGACAAAATAATGCAAAAACTCACAACAGAATTAAACGGAAAAGAAGCGGCAAAAACAGCAATGAGCAAACTAATGAACTCAGAATACGGAAAGAAAGCGTTTGGGACTTGGAGCGAAGAAGCTGTTGAAGGGCTTGTGAAGGCAGCGGACAAAGGATACTTGGGCATCGCTGAAAGAATCTCAACCAAATACGGTGACGACATGGCGGAAATCGAAGGAAAAGGAATTTCCAGAGGCACGATTGAAACAAGCGATGAAATGATGTACAGACTAGCCGATTATACAAAAGCTGTGAGGAAACTTGGCGTTAATGACCCGCTTGAAGACATTGGAATACATCAACTGAAAAAGATGTATCGCGCATCTGGTTCTGGAACCGTTACGTTTGTAGGCAATGAACCAATAAAGAATGTTGGGATTATCAAAAAAGGAGAACACTACTTTGACCAAGTAAAAAATGAGTGGAAAGGTTTTGGGCATGAACATTTTATTGGAGCAAGACAACCTTTTTCTACTTCTCGCATAGAAGATGTAAAGAATGTATTTAAGTTAAAAACTGACGATGAAGCATTCGATTTGATAGGAGAAGCGTTTGAGAAGGGTAGTAAAAGTATTGAAGACCCAAACACCATAATTTACACCAAAACAATCGCAGGTAAAGATAAAACTATTAGACTAATCACAGACGGTAAAGGAAGTTTAACCACTGTCGTGCCTAGGGAGTGATCCGAAAATGACAAACATTTACGAGGTAAAAATAGTCAGAATAACTGAAGTAGGAGAACAACCACCAGCTGAACCAATAGCCGAAGGACTTGAATTTAGCCTAAATAACGAAAGATTTTTTGCCCAATGTGGCGGAGAAAATGTAAAAGATTGGGGCGAAGTAGGAAAAGACATTTACGTAAAAGTTAGGCTAGGTTTCGTATACTTTGAATCATTTGGTCTTTCAAAAATTTTTGAAAAAATCAAAAAAATAGAATCCCGCAAGGGTTATGACGCAGATAAAGTACAAATAATGAAAAAAATACCTGATCCCGATCCAAAGTATGAAACTATTGTAGTAAAATATGGTAGCGCGGATTTAGAAATCCGCAAAGTGAAAAAAGACCTGATGAAAGTTGGAGATTTTGTCAAAACTTATGACGTTTTTGGAAAACAGTGGACAGATAACTATTTTATACAAGGTCAAATTATTCAAAAATTTCCATCCAAAGAATCAAAATATGAAAATACTTTAGTGGATGTTGGAAAAATAACTGTTGAACTAAGCGGTGTTGAAAAAAACAAATTCGAAGTTGGTGACTACATCAAAACGTCTGGAATTCTATGTGTGTATCTACTCGAAGACAAAAAAGAGGCGAAAAAGAAATGAACCTATATTTGTTTGCGGCGCTTCTGTTTGTTGTTTTGATTAATTCTGACATAGGCAACGCAATACAAGCCGAACAAATAGCCGTGAAAGGCGAAAGTGTAAAGTGTACTCTCGCTGTTGAACTTGAGGAAGGCACTGCCGAGGTTATTGACCTTGCATACAAAGCGTATTCAGAAATATTTGGCAAGTTCGGCTCAAAAGCAGCAGAAGCCCTAAAAGGACTGGACGCGGCATATGGCCTCAAAACCCTTGAATTCACTTCAGGGCCTGCGCGAGAATTCATAGCAAACTCGATGGACTTCTTTGCAAAAAAAGAGGACTGGGCAAAATTCTGGAGCACAATAGGAAACACAGAACAATCAGCAATCAAAGGAGACAAAGTAATACAAAAACTCACTGTAGAACTCGGTAACACAGAGGCCTCAGAAAAAGCAATGAGGCAAACTGCAGGGCTCTCCATTTCAACCAGTTGGTTGATTGGATTTAAACCCATGCTGTATTAATTCACGCAACCACTGTATTTGGGGGCTTTGCCTATGCTTCGGGCAATACGAAGAGGTTTAAATTATGTTTGAATCGTTTTTTTTCGGAAGGGGGGTTAATTGTACAGGTGCTTTTCATACAAGTTATCAGTATTGGTGCTGGCTCTAATGCTTGCAAACATTGCCTTTGCGGATGGGGTTGTAAGGGCCCTGCCGATTGATTATTCCGGCAATGCAACTGTAATCGACGTTAATTTAGCGCAAAATACTGCCGGCACAAATGCCCGGCAAGGCGGCAGTGCAGCAACGAGCAGTGGTAGCGGAGGCATAATGCCAACCCCCAAAAGCACAGCTGATATTCCAGTACCTTTGGATAATGCCCCTGAAACTGCTCAAATTTCTTATGATGAAAAAACCAAAACTTACACTATCCGAGTAAGCACTGCAAGGGTACAACCATCCGCAAACACGGGTGGGATGCAGAGCGAAGAAAGTCCTGATACCGCAAATGGTTCCCCTCAATTAAGCCAGAATGCAGGGCAAAATGCTACCGCAGGCCCAATTACTTCTGCCGTGGCATCGCCAGTAACTCCACAGGCTGGAAATAGTGCCGGAAATCCTTCTCAGGGCCCAGCCCAAGCAGGCCAGCCGGAGTGCGCTGATGGCGGGCCATGCCGTAATACGCCTGCAATGCCTGCAGGCCAGGTCGTTCCTGGCATCGCAATGCCGAACTCCGGTTCGCAGGTTCTGAAAGAGGCCCCTGAAACCAAAGGGGAAAATCCTTATCCCGCGGCGCCACCGCAATCTGCCTGCATCGGCGGCAACTGCGAGGGAATAAGCACGATAACCATGGATATCTCCGGCATCAGCATCGAAAGCAGGCCATCTGCCACAAATTCTACTGCTGCGCGTTCTGCCCTGAATGCCATACTTGAAGTTGATGTTGGCAAGGAAAAAATAACCCTAAAGAAAAATGAGGGGCGCGGTACGGAAATATCCTCAAATGGGGTTGCAGCCACAACCACTGAAAAAATAGAGATATCCGAAGGTAAAATGAAGGTTGCAGGCTCGCCTGTTTCACTAATGCCCGGGGGCGCAGCGCAAAAGGCAGCACAGGCCAATGGAAACCAAGTTGTCCAGAGCATTTCAATAAAGGCTCAAGGCCCTGCAGGCGCCCCGGTCTATGTTGTTGAGGGCAAAAGGCAGGCAAAAATCCTTGGCATAATCCCTGTGGAAATCGGGACGACCACGAAAATAGACGCGCAGACAGAGCAGGTTGTTTCAGTCGAAAAGCCATGGTGGAGCATACTGCTAACGGAGTAATGGTCTGCCAATGGAAAGAAAGCACTTTATCCGATGCATCCTGGCAATTGCCCTTGCCATAATGTCCATCCAAATGGCTAGTGCACAAGTCACTTTGTCACACGCCGGTGGCGACATTAATTATTCAATGGACTCGCGTGCAACAAGCAGCCCTGTGCAGCCACCTGAGGATACCAACTTCTCTTTTCCTGACGAGAACAGCATAATTGACATTTCAGCCCGATTTCCGGCTCTTTCCATTTCGCAGGAAATTAAGGATTTGAATGCAGATGCAAATGGCGATAAAGTCGCGTTTTACGGCGAGAGGAAAAGCGCGTTCAGCAGTGCGAAGCAAGACGGACCGGTTTTCACAGAAGGCTTTGGGGCAAATGTCAAGTTCTGCTCAAACCAGCCTACCGGAACTTATTGTGAGGACTGGGCACGCAACTGCAATGAAGTATCATCCATCGGGTCTTACCAATCCATCTGGATTTACAGGGAGCAACACGGGGTTGTGCACAAGGGGAACTTCCAAACATATGATTATGACAATTTTATTGACGCAACAGATCCAACTGGCTATGATGTCACATGGGGAAGTAACGGACAGGATGAACTGCAATACAATTACAAAGGGGATTCACCATATTATGAAGGCTGGGCTTACAAGTGCACGACAGAAAGCATAAATCTATATGACTCAGCAGGCTTGTGGGATATTGAACTCGGGCTTTATGACAACAAAACAGGGGAATATGATGGCCACACAAGGCAAATAGCGATAAACCAGTCCAGGGCATATTCCATAGTAGCCAATGGCTCATCGCGCACAAAAGACTCATATAAATGCAATGAAACCATAGAAACCACCCACCAGTTTACCAACAATGGGGCGAATTCAGTCGGTTACAACGTGGATTATGAAATATATGACCCTGAAGGCCACCGCATACAAACAGGTTCTGCTTCAGGGACGCTTAATTCAAGAAGCACATTCACAGGCAGAGTCACTTCCCCCGCGCCTTCAGGAGGCTGGCCTGATAATGGATATTACAAAATACGCGCCCACATGCTCGCAAGTGTAGGGAATAATGCCTATGAGGACCAGTATTCATATACTACAGCATACGTCCCGGCAGCGCCCTGCATTGAAGGAAATATAGAACTCATAAACGAAGCCCCTACAAAAAGCGCTTACGCATGCAACGAGAACCTTGTCAGCACACATGAATTCAAAAATACAGGGTCATACGATTACTCCTACAACGCTTATTATGAGCTATATGACCCAAGCGGGACAAAAATCAGCAACACAGGGATGGTGACCGACCAAACCCTGCCCGCGGGGGAAAGCAGGTCATGGGCGATAACCTCGCATACATCTGACTTTGGCAACTGGGCAAAAAGCGGGAACTACAAGCACAAGGTCTGGCTTTGGGGGCCGTTATCAAACGGTAAGAACAAGACATCAGACATATCAGAAGTAAACCTCAATGTTCCAACAGCCTGCATTCCAGGGGAAATAAACAGCTATGACGGCACACCGGACAAGGAAAGCTATGGCAAGGATGACACAATCATATCAAATGACCACAAATTCGAGAACACCAGCAATCTCTACAAATTCAATTACCTGTTTTACTATGAACTGAAGGACCCTAATGGCAATGTTGTTTACTCAGGCTCAAATACAGATGGCACCAAAACATTAAACCCCCTAAAATATGAAAATTGGGAATTAACGCTTCCACCGCCTTCAGGAGGGTGGCCAATAGAAGGGACATACACGCTAAAAACATGGGTGAGCGGAAAATTCGAGGACAACAGGGAAAAGACTGCCTACTCCATGTCTTACCCTTACGTGCCTGTAGTGATAAAAGCCTGCGAAGCCAAATCAAATTCAGCTTGGGTTGAGCAGGACGGGAAATGCAACGAGCAGATAATTGTCAAGCACCAGTTCGATAACACTGGCACTAGAACATTCCTGCACAACGCGAACTTTTACCTCTACGATCAAAGCAACAACAGAATAAAAACTACGTCAAACTCGTATTCTATTGACCCTGGCAAAGGGGAAGTGTGGACTGTAAAGTGGGGCGCGCCAGTAGATGGATGGAAGCCGGGCACTTACAGGTCGGAAGCCTATGTAGATGGCACGTGCACGGGCGGCGGCACTTCCTCTGCATCGAACTCCGTGACCGCCAGCATACCACAAAGCTGCGGGAACACTACCTGTGCCGGAACAATCAATGTTTCAGTGAATGACGGGGCCTCAAACCCGGTTCCTGATGCAAAGGCCTACATTGCCAGTTCATACAGCGCCAGCACCGATTCAGGAGGGAGCGCAGAGATACCAGTTTCCGACAGTACATGCGGAAGAAGCCACAGCATCAAAATCTATTGTTCCAATGGCACTTACTGCGACACGAAATCAACTTCAATCGGCTCCAATGGAGGCTCTGCAAACCTCTCATTCAGCTGCAGCGTGTGCGCGAGGGCGCAAAACCTCTCAGTGAGCGCGACAACAAACAAGGAATCATACAACCTCAACGAAACAATAAGATTGGACACGACTGTGCGTTCCGGAGGAAACAATATTGACGCGGCAAGCCTCTCGATATACGACCCGTTCACGGGAGAGACAATACGCGCAAGCACCTCCGGCAACGGGACAAGCACTTACAATACAACGGCCTCGAAAACAGGCCTGCAGACATTCACAATAAGCGCAAGCAAGGGCGGATACAATTCAACGAGCATGACCAAAAGCGTTGCGGTGAACCAGGAGATGGCGACGATTTACGTTTCAGTAGCCAACAACGACGGGACACAAATGGAAGGGGCGACACTCTACATTGACAGTGCTTATGGCGGGGAAACCGATACATCAGGCAAAAAGACCCTCTCAACTACCGCAGGAAACCACATCATAGAAGCAAAGTGCCCGACACTCGAGTACTGCGGGAGCAAGAGTGACTACTTCAGCGGACAGAAAAACATAAGCTTCAAGTGCAACTGCGACATTGACGCTGATGGTGACGGGCTGAGCGCGAGCGAAGAGGAAATAATCGGCAGCGACCCATACAACGCAAACAGCAACCTGTACAGCAATTTGGGTAGTGTCAAGCTGCATAGCTGCAATAATCCGCTGGCAATTTTCTGGCCGTTCACGAGCAATGATGACAGGGCAATGCTGAAAAGCAACCTCAAAGCAATGGATTACAGCCAGCTTTCAGACCTTGCGAACGGAAAAACAGCAGCAATAGCAGCAGCCGCGCAAGGCACAAAAGTCCTGCCGGCAGCGATCACTTCAAGAAATACGAGTTACCGCGCATTGTTTTCGGTGTACACGAAACAGGAAGCGTTCTCCTCAAAAGACGGCACAGTGATAATAATGGCTACAAGGCCGGATGGCTCAATGAGCATTGTTTCCGTGCCCGCCAACTGTTCAGGGATGTTTTTCGGGATAATAGGCGGAGTTCTGGGCGGCCTGAAAAGCGACGTTGACTTTGCGGCCCAAGTGCTGCAGGGCATCTGGTGGACAGTGTCCCACCCAAAAGAAATAGCGGCTGCAATAGGCAATAGCCCTGAAGCGCCGGGAAAAATCGTTGCATTTTTCACAAGCGTGGATTTTTCCGGTCTTTTCGGGCAGGCCGGCAGCGCAATGCACACAATAACAATGGATATCATGCGCGAAGGAAACAAGTACAATGTATTCAAGTTTGACAAAACAGCGCATGCGGCATACCAAGTGGGGTTCCTGGAAGGCTATGTGACGGGCTATGTAGGAGAACAAGTGCTCCTGCTCGGCAAAATAGCCGACATAATCAAAGGCATCAAGATTGTCGGTGAAACCGGGAAAACAATCGGCAAGGCATTCGAGGCATTCATGAGGATAGGGCAGGAATTCGGTTCAAAAACCGCAGAAATACTGCAAAAGTTCAGTGTAAACGTGTTTGAATGGGGCTCCAAGCCCGCGCAGAACTTTGCGGCAAGGCTCACCAAGATATTCCCTAACACCGCTGATGCGGACAAGTGGATTGCATCGCTCGGGCCAAGAGCAGAAGAGGTACTGGACAAGGGCGAGAGGGTAACACAAAAGCTGGCCGCGGAGATAGAACAGAAACTGAAACCAGAATTAGGGGAAGAAGCAGCAAAAAAAGCCGCACAAGAAGCAGCAAACAGCACAATGAGCAAACTAATGAACTCAAAGTACGGCCGAGAGGCGATGGAAACATTTGAAGAAGGGCCACTGCAACAACTGGCCGAAGTCTACCAAAAACACGACTCAGTAGTAGTTGAGCGTTTTGGACAGAATCTGGAAAACAAAGGATACTCACTCAAAGAAGCAATGGCCTACGCAGACGACATCAAGAGTATACCCGGCACAGAAAACTTGAGAACTAAGGCCGTCACGTCAAATAACCTGGGGCACTTCTTTAACATGAAACGGGCTTCACAGTTAAAGAAACAAGGTAATGTCATCTTAAGAGAAGCAGGAACTGAAGAGCCCATAGTTTTCAACTGGAGGGGCAAAACAATACCTAATGAAAATTTGGATAAAGATATATTATATGATTTGAGTTCTAATGGGGAAACAAAGAGAATACTTGAAGAAGTAAAATCCAAATCATCTGGCGATGGCGGTGTCATACGTTTAGATAACGAAGGCGAAAAGCAGTTGTATAAAATTGCACAAGCCATAAAAAACAAAGTTGCAGATGAGGCAAGGCTGGTTTCTCCATCCGGGCAAGTTTTTGATAATAACTACAAAAGAGTGGCGGAACAGTTGGGGATAACTATCCTAGAGGGGGTCATATGAGTACTGCATATCACATTAATTTCATAATAGAAAAAAAACAGTTCAATAGAGTCCTCTGCAGCAAAATAGCTTACTCTTTATTGACTGCGCATAAGGATGAGTTAGGCACAGAACATATCAGGAATAATAAAATACCGGCGGTATTTCTAAAACAAACTCCCAGTGGCATTAGAGAGCAAATGGAAAAAGAAATAGAAGCTGCTGTTTATTCCCCCCACAAAGATCTCAAAGCATGGTTAGAAAATGAAATAGACTTGTTTTATTCTGGCAGGAATGGTGAAGGGCTTGCTTCGGTCTATGGTGGGGCTTCTGTTTGGAAGGTTTATGACCGACCAGATAAAGTGGAAGTTACTTCTTTAGGCCATAAAATTGCCGATACATTAAAATCTTGGGGATATAATATTCCAATTGATAAAGCAGTCATTGTGATGGGACTTGGTCTTAATGAAATTTTTTGGGCTGATGATTGCCATGAAACTGAATATCAACGCCGGATAGCAAAAAATATTAATAATCTTGTTAAAGATGCGATAACCATTTATAATGCCATTCACCCTATCGCAGGGGCATGTTCATCTGATAATGACCCTTCTATTATCACTACTATTCCAACTAACGCAGAGCACATTACTTGGCTTAATTTTTTTGGGCCGGAGCTAACCAAGAAATTCGGAAGAGAAAAACTCCTTTCTGCGCCTACATATAAAATAGTGGAATTTTCTGATGGCGGCATGCTGTTAATGAGCGGGCCAACTCCTTTTGGAAATAAAAAGAGTGAATATTTCGATGAATGGAATACAATTGAGTGCCAAGATAAAATTGCTAAGCATTTGGGCCTAAGGAAGTGAAAAAATGACTGCCGGAAATTTTGCGGGTTTTTGGGAAAGGTTCGCAGCACATGCTATCGACAATATATTCCTGATGTTCTCGGTTGTGTTTTTCAGCGTGCTGGCTGGCTTTTTGTTATGGGTGATCAGGCCGCTGCTCTCGCCGCTCACAGGGCCTTACTCCGCCCTTGGCATGGGCCTTATTGTCGGGATTTTATTTTACCTTCTTGTCCCTTTCCTGTACTACACTTACTTCATTGGGAAAACAGGGCAGACTTTTGGCAAGTCAGTCATGAAGATAAGGGTTGCCGATAAGAACGGGAACAGCATAGGATACCTGAAGGCGTTTTTCCGCATTTTGCTCATAGAGTTATTCTTCCTGATTCTGATCCCGCTTTCTTTGGCTTTCCTGCTCATAGTTTTTGACAGGGCTAAGCAGGGACTGCACGATAAAATACTTGGGACATTTGTAGTCAAGGAGGGCAAAAGCTATTTTGATGTGAAGAGTGCAATCAAAATCATGGCTTTGGCTACAGGAGTGATAGCCATTATCATCATCATCCTCATATCACTGGCTCACGCTTTCCCGGCATCGGAGGATAGCGGCAGCAGGGATGTGGACTTGTGGTTTAATGGAGAACCCGAATACTGGAAAGGGGCCAAAATCACTTTTGAAAACGAGTACCTGGGGAGCATCAGTTCGTGGGATTGCACGAACTTCTTTAACGAATGCATACTCTCGCTTCCACGCAACAAAATCGTGAAACAGCCCTACCACAAAATATTCAGTTCTAATGGCGCAGAGTGCAGGGAATGGGTTTTTGACGAAACGATGCTTAATTTTGATTCTAACTATGTTGTGCTTGATATTGCTGACAGTAACCAATCAAGTGAACAAAATTGCCTCTCGGAGTGGTGGTGATGGAATTGAAAAATAGCATCGCCCGTTTGAATTCAATTGCGAAAATCCTTGCAGCCCTTTTACTGATCGCGCTCATAGTTCCATTCACATACGCCGCCCAGGATAGTTCCGTGGCTCCCGCGGGCGCATTGGCGCCATACGCTTTCGCAAAAGGCAGCGGGGCCGCAGCATACATTTCCAAGATCCACCCTGAACTTTTGCAGTTCTCGAAGACCAAGTCATTGGCCGCCGGCCTTGCAAAGAAAGTCGAGGCGCTCGTGAGCGTGCAGGATGACGATGAAATCGCAAGAGTGGAAGGGGTGATTACAAGGAACGGCGGGACAGTGGAAAAATCCTTCAGCACAGGAAATGTGATAGTCGCAAACGTCCCGCAATCAGGGCTTTTGGGAATTGCAGCTGACGATTCCGTCGTGAGCCTGTGGCCGGACACAATAGTTAGGGCAACCCTCGATGAGAGCGTCCCCCAAATCGGGGCCATCGAGGCATGGGCAAGCGGGCATGACGGAAGCGGGATAAGCGTGGCCGTGCTGGACACGGGCATTGATTCGACGCATCCGATGCTCAAGGGAAAAGTCGTGAAGGAAAAGAACCTGACTCCATCACTTACAAGTTCTGATGTTTACGGCCACGGCACGCACGTCGCTGGAATAATCGCGGGCAATACAGCAGAAGGAGGGGCATACAACGGAGTTGCGCCGCAAGCTTCGCTCTACAACGTGAAAGTCCTTGGCGACGATGGCGAGGGAGAGTTTTCAAAAATAATCGAAGGCATCGACTGGGTTGTCGGCGGGCTCGAATGGGCAGCCGGGGAAGATGGCAGGCCTTATGCAACAGAAGGGGCGAGGATAATCAACATGTCCCTTGGCGCGCCTGAAAATTATGACCCTAATGGCTCGAACCAGAACCCGCTGCTAAGGGCCATCAGGGAAGCGACTGAAAATGGAATTGTTGTCGTTGTTTCGGCAGGGAATTGCGGCGATGCGGAGCCGAGCGAAGTATGCAAAGAGTTCCGCGGGGTTACAACCCCGGGAAGCAGCCCTGACGCCCTCACTGTGGGCGCAGTGAATGATGAAAATAATTGGGCGGGCTTTTCATCAGGGGGAAGCATTGAAGGGGTTGGGATAAAGCCCGATATCGCGGCTCCGGGAGTCGGGATAAACTCATCAATTCCCCGCAGCCGCTACCAGGCAATGGACGGCACGAGCATGGCGGCGCCGCATGTGGCGGGGGCGGCAGCGCTCCTGCTCGACTCCAACCCGGCCCTGACATCCGCGCAGATAAAAGGGCTCCTTGAAATGAATGCAATCGATCTTGGCGGGCCGGGAAAGGACACGAAATTCGGCTACGGGCTCCTCAATTTGAGGGGTATTTCAGGGCTAAAGCCGGCGATTTCAGAAGAAACCGTTTCCGGAACCATTGAAGAAAGCCAAATTTTCACTAAAAGCATCACATTGGCCAATCGTGGGGCGCAAATCCTAATGATAACAGGAGTCAGCGGCCCGAATGGTGTCGAATTGGCCCTTGGAAAAAATGAACTCAGCCCCATGGAAGAAACTTATCTGAATGTCATTGTAAACGGCTATACCACAGGCATCGGCCAGATAAGCGGCGATGTTGTTGTTTCGACCAATGCCGGAGAGTTAAAAATCGCAGTGGAAATCAGTGTAGTGCAATCCGCAAAGCCCGTGATAAAGGAGCACAACATACCCCCGACAGTATTCAGGGGCGAGAAATCAGACATAGTGGTTTTGGCGACAGATGATTCAACTGTAAATTCCGTTTCATTCAGGTTAACAGGGCCAAACGGAATTATCACTGATAACCAGCTCGTACTCTCAGGCGATGGCAAATGGAGGCTCAAGGACTTTGAATATCCGGCCGGAATCGGCGACAAGGGGGAATACACTGCGGGCATAACCGCGCTTGACGATTCAGGGAACCCGACAACGCTCGATGTGCATTTCGAGCTAGTGAACGCTGTTTTTAGCTTCCCGAAGGAATTCACGCAAGGCACGGAGTCAGAAACACTCGTTTCCTACAAAAATACCGGGAATTTATCCGCAGAGGCGAAAGCCAACCTCGAAATATTCGCAAGCGACGGGGCAAAAATTGACGAGATCACCCAATCGGCACTGCTTGCAAGCGGGGAGGAAAAAGCATTCAGCCTCAAGTGGACGCCGCAGGAGGCAGGGAACTATCTGCTAAGGGCAGGCCTTGGCGAAAACGGCAATGCAATAGAAGCCATGGACCTCAATGCCAGGGCACTGGTCCCTGATGTATTGAATATAAACGGGTTTTCCATGGATGGGAACTCCGTGGAAAAGGGCACTAGCGCAAAGTTTACGATCCTTGCGGAAAACACCAGTAGCGCAAGCGTTGATACGATCATTGAAGTGAACATACTCAAAAATAACATCACTCTCGACACGATCAGCATGGAAGGGGCAGGCCTGCCGGCGAATTCAACGCAGCAACCATTCACCCTCCAGAAAGCGTTTGTCCTTCCGGCAGGAGAATACGGGGCGGTTGCAAGGCTGCACAACAGGAACAGGGCCAAGGACAGCAACACCGTCGCATTCACAATATACGCGCCTGCAATGGGAAGCATAACTTCAATTGAAACCCCGCAAACGATTTCCACTGACCATAATAGTGTTGTGCGCGCGGTATTTTCCAATTCAAGTGCAGTGCCACTGAACGTTATGATGAATGCAAAGGTCATGGATGGCAACAACATCGTGGATTCTTTCGACCTCAATGCCATGCAAGTTCTGGCAGGTCAGGACGCAATCTTTGAGGCCGAACACGGGTTCAGGGGGCTTGTGGGGCAATACACTCTTGTGGTTTTTGCGGACTATGAAGGCAACAGCGCGCAAGCCGGAAAGGGCATCAATATTTCAGACAATGACTCCCCGAAAGTGGTTGCAAGGTCTTATGGGCATGAAATAACTGAAGGGGAAATATTCGAAATGTTGCTGGTAACGCAAGATGCCAGTCCCGTTTCAAGTGCAACTCTCACAGTTGACGGGACCGAAACCGAAATGCTCAAAACCGGCTCCTTTGACAGGAACACGACATTTACAGGAACTTACTACAAAGGCCTCGGGGCTGGCACGCATACATTTTCTGTTAAAATTTGCGACAAGTTTGGCAACTGCACTTCAATGCCCCAGTTGCGGTTCAACGTGACTGAATGCACAGGAAACAAAGTGCTTGTCGTGTCAGAGGAAGACTACTTCAAAAACGAGCTTGGGACAGGGTATTGCGTTGCCAACTGGAAAAAATCGATTAGCGGCACCCCCGATTCTCAATATATGAGCGGCTTTTCTGCAGTAATATGGGGCGAGGGCAACAGCAGGAAAAACATTGATGCCAATGACGCAATGGCACTAAAAGAGTATGTAAATAATGGCGGAAGGCTGCTTCTCGAAGGCTCGGAAATAGCATTTGCCCACAGGGATGACAACTTCATGCAAAGTGTTGCACATGCGCAGCTTGCAAGGGACATCGTGTTCATTGCGCTCGGGGCGGAAGGAACTGAAGGAACAACAGAATCCAGTGAGATAACAGTGAAAACCATACATCCGATAACAATGCAGGAAAGCACATTCTCGCTTGACGGGAGCATTGTGCCTTCGCCTGACGCAATAAAGCCCGCCAATGGAGGAGTATCCCTTGCAGACTGGAACAGCGGGGATTCGGCAATGGTCGCATTCGAGGAGCCAAGGCAGGGCGGGGCGAGAGTCTTGTTTGTGCCATTCAATTTCAATGCAATAGAAACCGGCCCTCGGGAGAAAATATTCTCAGGAGCCATGAAATGGCTGCTTGAAATGCCTGGCAATGACATTGCAATAACAGGATTGGAAGCCACGCCGCTTCCAAAGGCTTCAGAGCCCGTGCAAGTGACAATTGAATTGTCCAATGGTGCTGCAGCCGAAGTGGCGCTTTATGACAACAATGAAAAAATAGGGGCAACCACGGCCAGCAACGGGACCGCAAAAATGCAAGTTTCACTTTCAGAAGGAAAACACACAATAGTGGCAATCGCAAATCCTGATTTCGGGGAAGCCGAAACGACTTACTTCAACAACTCCGCGGAAAAGGAACTAATGGTTGCAGGGCCAATGCCTGATGCAGCGCTTTCAGCACTCAAAATCACGCCACAAAACCCGCGGCAAGGGGAGAGTGTAAAAATTGAAGCCATTGCATCCAACCTCGGGGCAGCAACGGCGAATGCGGAAATCAGGTTCATTGTGAACGGCGCACAAATAGGCGTGGCCCCTGTCGAAATAGCATTTGGTGAAGAAAAAACCGCTTCTGCGAACTGGGTTGCAGAAGAGGGAATACATTATATTGAAGCAGTAGCGGCAGTATCCGGAGAAGATTCGAATGCCCTCAACAATGCCAGCAACGCCGAAATTTATGCGTGCAATGGGCCTTGGGTGCTGATTGTTTCAGATGACGACACTGCAAGCGGGCATTCAACCGAAAACCCTGACAGCCTCACAACATTCGAAGAAGCGCTCCAAGGCGAGAGATACTGCTTTGAATCATGGAAAGAATCGGAAAAAGGCGTTCCATCAAAGGATTACCTGCAGGCATTTGACACGGTTATATGGAGCGCTGGAGACAGGTGGAACACTGTTGTTGACTCGAATGACATGTCACTTTTAAGGGATTTCAACGGCAGCATATTCTTTGAAGGCTCTGACATCGGGTTTGACAATAATGACCCGGAGTTCATGGAAATGGAAATGCATTCGTCATTCGACAGGGATATTGTCCTTGGAACGGAAAATTCTATATTATTGCTCAATGACAGCAACATTTTCGAAGGCATTGGTTCGCTTGACCTGAATGCCGAGCTATCCCCTTTCCCTGATTCAATTATCCCGCTCGATGGCGAAAGCATAGCGGACTGGAACAGCGGTGGCTCGGCAATTATTGTTTCAGGCAGCGGAAAAAACAAGCAGGTGTATGCCGCTTTTTCAGTGGACGCAATTGCTGACGGCAATTCACGCAACACGTTCATAACAAACGCGGTAAAATGGCTATTGGAAACCAACTCGGCGCCGGAAATTCTCTCCATTACTGCAAATTCGCCGGTAAATGAAGGGGAAACACTGATAATCGACGTGAATGCTGTCGACGCGGACAATGACCCGCTTTCTTACGCCATACACCCGGATCTTTTTGACTCGAATGGCAGCACATTCTCATGGATCACTGACTACAATTCCGCAGGGGACTATAACTTCACAATAACGGTTTCGGATGGAGACATGAACGCATCAAAAGATATCAGCATCACGGTGCTCAACACCAACCGGCCTCCGGTAATAAACGGCATAACCGATAATGCCCCTATACAGGAAGGCGAAGCGCTCACAATTGACGTAAATGCAGCAGATCCGGACGGAGACGCACTCGATTATGCCATAAATTCTGATGCATTCGGGGCAGACGGCAATCAGCTGACATGGGCCACGGATTACAACTCAGCAGGGGACTACGCCTTCACAATAACGGTTTCGGATGGAGACATGAACGCATCAGCAGACCTGAACATCACAATACTCAATGCAAACAGGCCCCCCGAAATACTTTCAGTAACCACAAACAGCCCGGTTAACGAACCGGGGGAACTCATAATTGATGCCAACGCCACTGACCCTGATGGCGATGCCATCACATACGCAATCGATTCGGATAAATTCGGCAAAAACGGAAACCGTTTCATGTGGCAGACTGATTATGAATCCGCGGGAGACTACAACTTTACATTGTCCGTTTCAGACGGGGACATGGATACGACAGCAGACATCAATATTGCCATACTCAACACAAACAGGGCGCCTGAAATACTTTCAGTTGAAACAAATTCCCCGATCCAGGAAGGGGAAACGCTCACAATTGATGTCAATGCGCTAGATTTGGACAATGGCCCTGTGCTGCTTTCAATTGCAAATACTGGCGATGGCGGGCCGGGTAATCATGCACGGTGGTGGAACACCGGTTATGCCAAAAGAATGCCAGTCAACATCCAGACAAATTCATCGCCGATTGATTACAACCACACTCTGGCAGGCAGGATAAACACGGCTGAAACAGGATGCCTTGACCTGAGCAGCTTCGCATTAGTATGGCAAAATGGAGAAAGCCAGACAGATATAGATATGGCGATAGAAGGAACCTGTGGGGAATACATTGAGGTTACATGGCGCTCGCAGTTCGCAATAGAACCAAACACTGATTTCACCACGGTCGACACAAACGGATACTACCTCTACATCGCAAACAACGCAATCCAAAACCCGAAAAGAGACCCAACCAAAGTATGGCTTGGCTTTGAATCTTTCGAGGACAATGAGTACACAGCCAACCCCGTGTGGGAAATCAGGGCCGGCAGCCCGGTTGTTGTGGAAGAGAAATCGCCTGACAAAAATCATTATCTGGACCTGCAGGTCGGCGCGAGTACGAACATGCGCACTGATTTTTCAAGCGACCTGAACGCAAACTGGTTTGAAATATGGGTGAGGCCAAGCGACGTTTCGACTGCCGTGCCAAACAACCCGGCAACAGTAATACTTGCAAACTCAGCAGACGAGCTCATACTCCACCTTATCATCGGCGCTAACCAATTTTACCGCTATGAAGGCGGCTGGCGGCAGATAGGCAGCGCCGTGCCGGAAAACAACCAATGGTACAGGTACCTGATTTATTATGACGGCCACTCCAAGACTTTTGGCCTGACAATATACAGCCAAAGCGGAACAATCCTTGAACAAGGGGACTTTAGCACATACACCCCTGTCGGGGGCGGGCCGTATTCGGGCGAAATAGCCAAAATCTATGTCGGGAGCGAAGTGACAAACGCCGGATTTGACGCAATAAAATACTGGAGGCAGCCGGAAGATAGACCCGCAATTACAACCGGCGCCATTGGCACGCCCGGAAAGCCAACGCAGATAAATTATGACAAAAACCGCTTCACCTGGCAAACTGACTACAATTCAGCAGGAGACTATGCATTCACCATAACCGCAACCGATGGAAACCTTTCAACTAATGCCGACTTAAACGTTTCAATCATCAATTCCAACAGGGCGCCAATAATCACGGCAATAACAACCAACTCACCAGTGAACGAAGGCGAAACCCTGACAGTAGACATAAACGCAACGGACCCTGACGGCGACCCACTGGCCTACTCGGTCATTGGGCATGACTTTATCGCCAATGAAAACATTTTTTCGTGGAACACGGACTACAATTCTGCAGGAGAATACACTTTAACGGCAATAATTTCTGACGGAAATGAAGCTGTTTCAGCGGATATAAACGTGCAAGTCATTAACACTAACAGGGCCCCTGAAATCAGCTCAATTGCATACCCTTTGGAAATAATAGGAGAAGGGGAAACAATCATAATAAACGTGAACGCGGCAGACCCGGACAATGATCCATTAAGTTATGCGATAAGTTCTCCAGTGTTTGATGCAAATGCCGCCTCATTTTCCTGGATAACAGATTACAATTCTGCAGGGGACTACACTCTCACAATTACTGTTTCCGACGGGGAACTGGCTGCCACAGCAGACATAAACCTGCATGTGAATAATGTAAACCGCGCGCCTGAAATACTCTCGATAGCAACAAACAGCCCTGTAATGGAAGGGGAAACCATTGCCATTGACGTAAACGCCTCTGATATAGACGGGGAAACACTTGAATACCAAATCAACAGCCCGCTATTTGACACAAACGCCGGAACATTCTCATGGGACACAGACTACAATTCAGCCGGCATTTACACTTTTACAGTAACCGTGTCTGATGGAAACCTCTCAGCATCTGCAGACGTCAATGTGGAAATCATGAACGTGAACAGGGCTCCAATAATCCATTCAATTGCCTATAACGGGCAGGCAAAAGAAGGCGAACTTATACTGATAGATGTCAATGCCTCCGACCCTGACAATGATGCACTCGCATATTCAGCAAGCCCGTCCCTGTTCGATATAAACGGCAGCATTTTGGCATTGCAAATCGGCTATGACTTTGCGGGTGATTACAATTTCACCCTGGCAGTTTCTGACGGCAATCTGGAAACCTTTGCCGACATAAACATCACAGTACTGAACACCAACAGGGCGCCGGAAATCCTGGCTGCGGCCATGAATTCACCTGCCAATGAAGGTGAGACGCTAATAATTGACATCAATGCCATTGACCCTGATGGCGATGCATTGTCATATTCAACCGACTCAAACCTATTTAGCGCAAATGGCAGCAAATTCACATGGAACACAGATTACAAATCAGCAGGGGATTACAATATCACAATAACTGTTTCAGATGGCAGCCTCAGCGCATCAAAAGAAGTCCTGCTGACAATAAACGAATACGCCCAGCCACTAGCAATAGAAATATCTGCCGAAAGTCCCATATTTGAAGGCGAAAGGGCCACAATACAGGTTATTGCCACCGGTTTGGATGAAGGCAGTACAGCATACTCAATCGACTCGAACCTGTTCTACTTTGACCATGCCACGAACACATTCAACTGGGACACGGGCTATGATTCCGCAGGAGACTATAATTTCCTGATAACCGCAAGTGACGGGGAAAGGGATATTAGTGGAGCCGTGCAGTTCCGTGTCGAAGACAAGAATCGGGCGCCTGAATTGGAGCTCGTTTCCGGCATGACTGAATTCGTGATCGGCGAATTCATTGCGCTAAAGTTCAATGCCTCAGACCCTGACAATGGCACATTGACGTTCAGTGCAGATCCCGTGCCATTTAAATTCTACGGAAACAATTTCATCTGGAAAGCTGATGTTAATTCCATTGGGGAATTTACTGTCACTATTACTGCTTCGGATGGGAACCTGTCAACGTCAAGGCAGGCAAGATTTATGGTGTATGATCCGGGTAATACTTGTAAAGATCCTGATGGGGGCCTCAATTATTACGAAAAAGGCACGGCAGATGATAGGGTTAGAGGCATCGGTGGCTTGTGGAATGACACCTGCCGCATCCGTACCCCCTGCAAGGAAGGCGACCCGGGTTATGGCACTTTTGGCATATGCGCTGTTTATTCCAAAGTAGATGAATGCTCTGGTGATGCATGCAATTTGCAGGAAGGCTACTGTGAAAACGGAAAAGTGACAAACATCGCATATTACTGCGAGTTCGGGTGCAGTAACGGGGCATGCATGACTCAAGAACAGGCAAACCAGGTCATTCCCGCATCAGTGCAAACCCATCCGGGCCAGCATGCAAGCACGCCGCAGGGAAATAGCGTGCAAGCCCCGGCCCTGCCAAGCGGCTCTGGATACATCCCGGATGGCAGCGGAAGCGGCTTAGGGTATAGCGCAACAGGTTCAGGTGGCAGGGCCGCGGCAGGAAGCGGGGCAGGATCAGGAAACGGATCCGGCAGCAGTAGCTCGGGATCGGGAAGCGGCTATTACCTGCCGCAAGCGCCGTCAGCGCTGCAACAGGCACTGGAAACGGTTCAGGAGATCATAGATTAATAGCAAATAATGATACTGCTGCAAAAAACACGCAGCCATCTGGGAAATAAAATGACGGAAAATAAAAACCTGTTTATTCAACCGTTTGGTTGATTGGTTTTCAACCTTACATTAATTACTTGTGCCGCCGCCTTTGCTTGCAGGGGTGTAGGAGAGTGGGAAATGGGCAAGCGGCCATGCATGGCTGGGAATTGGAGCTGCGGAAAATTAAGAGGGCTAAAAGGGGTAAGGGGCGAAAGTATTTTTTTGCGTTTTCAGTATTGCTTTTTACAATTTTTCTTGCAGGGCTCGCGGTTGCCGCGTGTGTTGATAGTGATAAGGGGTCTTCAGCGTATTGGGCTTTTGGTAAAGTGACTTACGCGGGCAAAACCTACAATGATTTTTGCAAGGATGCAAAGAATTTGACGGAGTATTATTGCTCTGCTGGTAAGGTTAGTGCCCTTTTTTTTAGTTGTCCTAATGGTTGTATTAGTGGAAAATGCAAGCCAAAGTGTAGTGCGAATAGTGCTACTGTCTGCTTTGGTGGCGATGTTTA
>DUGC01000028.1 GCA_013331625.1 Candidatus Iainarchaeum sp.
ATTTGACGTCAAGCCGGATTTCAATGCAACTGACATTAATGGAATGCAGAATCTTGAATTGGGTATTTCACAGTATGGAAAAATTTTATACACAAACAAAAGTATCCTGCTTGTAAAAATGTCTGCAGGGGAGGACGACATGCTCAACCTCGATGCTGACCTGAATATTTCACAAAACAAAATCGCGCTCAACCAAAACAGCCTGCCGCAGCTCAGCCAGGGCGCGACAATAACACTCTATAACATAAACCTTGCAAAACCGCAAATCAAAAAAGGGACAGTGGTATGCGATGCGTGCCAGATAATAAGCTACAACAAAAACACAAAAGTGCTCGTATTCACAGTGCCCGGGTTCTGACTTTTTTATAAGCCCAAGGCGGCCGATAATAATAAATAGCCGGCAAGCCTACTTTGTACAATATATTATATTTATAGGGGCGACGATCGGGCATGCGGCAGTCATTGGCATTTTTCCTCATTTACCTCTTCTTTTTCCCCCTGTTCGGGCAGGTTGCCCTTGCAGCCGAGCCATTGCAAAGGGGCGGGGACGAAGGGCCGCCTGTATTAGGGGCATCGTCAGGGGTTACCCCTCCAAAAGATGATCCGCGAACGCTCACTGAAACCCCAGAAGAGACGGCAGAGCGTGAAGCCGGGCTGCCTTCTGAAGTGAAAAAGCCCGTTGAGCAGGTCAATGCCCCGCTGTGTGATTCTTCCACGTTAAAGCCGCAGGAATCGCAAAACATCATTGACCTTCTGAAAAACGGATTTACAGGGAAGGAAATTGCAGGCCAGACCGGAAAGGACACTGACCGCGACAAGCTTGCCTCAAATGAGATCGTGCTCACAAAGCCTGATGATGTTAATGTTGCGGTAAAGGCGGAAATCCCAAACCAGAAGTTTGAGCCATGGGAGATATCGCAGTTCCTCAATAATTCCATAAAAGGCCCTTTTGCCTTTGGCGTGGTGCTTGAGGATCCGCTGCGCGCAGGGAGGTGCGAGGTTTTCAGTTCGCCTGAGTGCTCCATGAGCGGCCCCAACCTCAAATACCGCAATTCGGGCAGCGGCATAGTGGCGGATTTCAAGCCGATGAAAGAGACAATACAGGACTTCGGCGCATGGATGGATGGCAACAGGCTGCTTGAAGGCCTTTCAAAAAAGGAAAATGATGACCTGCGCTCTGCACTGGGTGTTGAAGGGGACCAGAATGTTGAGGTACGCAGCGCCCAAAGGCTTGAAAAAGAACTCATTCCAAATTCGATACTCACGACCTTTTTCGAGGCAAAGCTTGAAACGAACTGCAACAGCTCTGCGTGCGTGATCAGCACCTATTCGCTCTTTGACAAGTACTTCAACTCGTGGATGTCGGCTGAAATGGTCGTAAGCACTTTCGGGCCAAGCGTTTTGTACCATACAAAAAAGCTGTTCGGGTGGACCGGCAGGCGCGGGTTTTTCGGCGGGGTCCTTGACGAGTATGAAAAATTCCTGGATAGGATCAGGGCTGGATACATGACTCCTGAATCATACCTGCTCAATGTCAAGTCAAAGCGCATCAACACAAGGCTTGACAAGTACGGCTGGCGCGGCTGGTGGGAAGAAACAGTGGGCGGGAATGCTGATGGCACAGGGTACTACCTCATGAAGACCGAGGAGTTCCAGCACCACTGGGGAAAAGCCATGGAGAAAGGCGGGTTCCTTGAGCATATCAAAACTGTTGAGGAGAAAGCGGAGTTTTTAAGGATGTTGAAGGACATGCGCTCGCTTTTGCGCGCAGGAAGGGAAAGGGTCAACCAGGCAGAATCTGCATACAAGCAGGCACTCAAATCGGCAGGGGACAAGGGGTTTAGCGACCCTGTAGTCAGGGACCGCTACGTCAAGTACGGGCAGGAAATTGTCGGGTACATGGACAATTATTATGATGAAGGCCTTGGCGCAGATTACATTGAATGGATAACAAGGCACCCTAACACCGGGTTTTATGACAAGGGGGCAAAGCAGGTATTGCCAGACGGGAGCGCGGAAATTACAAACCTTTTCCAGGAACACAGGAACATGCAAAGGATACTCAAGAAATTCCAGAAGGACGGGACTTTCAAGGACTTTGAAAAAAAGCTCCCTGAGTACGGCACGGTTTATGAAACACACGGCGATGACCTGATTTTGTACCATGTCACAAAGGAGAACACAACCTCTGCAACCGGCCTGTCATGGAGCAACATCAAGGCTGCTGCAAACAACAGGGCAAACACATTCATTGAGGACATATATGGCAACATGGTCCCTTACAATAACCAGTCCTACCAATTCATACAAAACAGGATGACTGCAAACGCGCAGGTGTATACGGGCAACTGGACCGAGTGGGGCTCACTGAGCCCTATTGATGTTGTTGCAAGGATTGACAATGCAAGGACCGGCGCCACTGCAAACCTCAAGATGGGCGTTAATAATATTGAACAGATGATAAATTCGGTGCAGGAGAGGAACTGGGTATCAAGGCGATACTGGAGCGCCCTTGACAAGCTCATGGCGCAGGAAGACGAGCTTGTGAGGGATTATTTCACGATCAAGGGCGGGGTGAAATGGACCACAACACCTTTTGGCTACTGGTAGGCAAAGAAGGGTTTCGGGATTGAAGGCATTAGCCAGTACATGCTGCCAGACACCTGGCACAAGCTCACGTTTGCCATAGGCACACAGAACATATACGATTTTGCATATGTGGACTTTTTTGCAAACGAGGGAAGCGATCAGGGGGACATGTTTTCGCAAGTCATTAACAGCCTGCCATGGAAGTTCATTTTAGACGAGCTTTCAGACAAGTACAATCCGGTAAAGGACCTTTATTATTCCCTTACGAAAAACCAGCTGCGCAATGAAACAGAGAACCTTGCATTCTACCTCACCGGCCCTCAGGAGTGCGTTGGATGCAGCATGGTGCTGCGCAGCGATGACCTCACGCGCTTCCGCCCTTTCTTTTTTATGGACAACCAGAAGATTGTCTCGTATATACTTGAAGATACTGTGAGCGACAAGGCAAAAGAAAAGGGCCAGACACTAATAATGTTCGGCCACCACACCAACCTTGAAGGCCAGAGCGGGAATGAGAAGGGTGAGCCTATTGACCTTGTCAGGGCTGTAAACGGGGACAGCGGGACAAAGACGTGCCAGCAGGCCATTGAATCGCTGCAGTTTGGCGGCGTCAATATAGGAAAGGCACTGCCTGCCGCGATAACAAAAAAGGGAAGACTAGGCGCCGTGCTTGGCGGCATGGAATCCATAACCTACGGCATGTTCTTTTGGGCAGGCATTTTCAGCACTGCTGCAGTGCAGATAGTGATCGCCCCCCAGCTGCAGGACTGCATTGATGTCGATGAAGGCTATTATGCGCACTATTTCGTGCCTGTAAAAAAGGAAACAGACAAGAAGGCCGATGCCACTGTCAAGTCAACAGACAAGGTTTCCAGCATGGTCAACAGGTTCAAGGAAAATTACATCGATACGTTCAAGGGCGACAAGAACAGCATGACAAAGGAGGCTGCAGAAAAGATAGGGGGAGAAATTGACAGGTTCGTGAAGGACTCAAAGTCAAATGACATTGTGCAGGCTACGCTGCGCCTTGAAGGGATGAACAGCGGCCAGCTCGATTCGGCAGCCCTCTTTTACTTCTGGTGCGGCAAGGGATGCGAGATCAATCCCGCATCATATAAACAGGGCGGGACAGAGCAGATGCGCGGCACCAATGATGTGAATGTGGGGATTGATTTTGCAAAAGGCGAGATCACGGCAAACGGAACGCCCGTTGTGGAAAGCCCCGACAATGTCAGGATGGCCTCCACCAACCTCAATATACCGGCAATCGAGATACCCCGCACCCTGAGCCAGGCATGCATAGAGAATTCCACTGAAAAAGCCATACAGATCAGTGCTGATGGCATTGTGCAGGTGCTGAACCGCGACCTGCTCTCCTGCCTACAGTCAGGGGTCATGATGCAAACAGGCCTGCCTTTGCAATCAGACAGGCTCAATGACGCATTCGGGAAACTTGATAATATCGTCACTACGACACACCCCAACGTCAGGGCTATGGGGGATGGCATAATTGCCGAAGGAATTCCCCGAAGGATCGCTGACGGAAGGGGGGCTACAATTATTATCCTGGCCAATAAGGAAGTGAAGCTCTCAGGTTCAAATGATGATTCGAACAGCCTTGGCAGGCTTGAGAGCTTGCAGTTTGCAAACGGCAGCATTGTTGTAAAGCCAGATGGCTGCTTTTTGGCCTGGCTTCGCCATCACGAGGACGGAATACTTAACAAGGACCTTGTAAAAGGCCTCAAGAGCTCGGTCAACCGCGAGCTCAACGAGCAGACTAATTGCAGCGAGCCTGCAGTGAACTTTGAGATCAAGCCTGACCTTGCATCGAGTTACAAGACGGATAAGGCAGATAAGTTCAACACCGCGCTGCAGCACCAGGGGCCTTTCAATGTGTTCGAGACGCCTACACAGCGCTTTGTGATAACATCCGAGCCGAATGCACAAGGTATATGTGAGGATCATTTAAGGGTTGTTGACAAGGACAGCGGAAAGGTCACTGATTATGTGGGCAGCATAACGCAAACGCCAGACGGGTTCAAGATAAGGGCAAATGATGGCAAGGAGCATGAAGTGAAATTCTCCACCAAGGACGGGGCGCCTTTTGTCCAGCTCGATTCAAACAAGCCCGAGCTCCTGACTGCTGCGCAGGGCAAGAACGGCTCATTCTATTATGACCCCGACAAGGGATTGTGGTATGCCGAGAATGCGCAGCTGCTGCCCCTCATTGACGCTTTCCGCGAAGGGATTGCGGCAAAAGTGCAGCCCAATGGAGAAACCACTGCAACGGCGAGCGGCAATGTGCTCAACCTTGACCTCGGGGGGAAGTCGGATTCGGGGCTGTTGAACCTGCCCTCGCTGCCGGAATCAAAGCTTTTGCTGGCTATATTTGTATCGATGCTTGTGGCGACTTTTATCGTAATGCAGGGCAGGAAGAAGACCAAAGCCAAATAGGGCCGGGAAAGGAATGAAGAATCCAGTTCGGCGCAAAATGCATTTTTAAAAGTAATTAAAAATAACGCATTTCCTAAAAAAAATAAATGAATTTTTTTAAAAATTAGCCGGGTTAAAAACAATGGAGAATACATGTGGCAGGCTACTTGTAAAAGTCGTTTATCTTTTCCTGGCGCCTCTTTGATTCAAAAATTGCTTTTGCAGTCATGACCCCCTGATTTAACAGGTTGATGAACTCAGGGGTAAGCTGCCTGTGCAGATTCCTTACATGGTTATTGATGTCGATTATTGCGGCCTGATAGGCCCTTGCTAAATGGATATCCCCTTTTGCCCCCACAATGGCATTGAAAAGGAGCCTTTGTTTTGCCATGAGGCCGGCACGGGCCTTGATGAACCTGATTATGGAGTCGGCCTGCGCATCGCTAAGTTCAGCAAGGTTGTATTTGTCCCGGAATTTCTTGGTGTTGCGCGCCTTGTCAAGCTTGAGGTCCATCTCGAGCTCTTCGGAAGTCATCCTGAAAACATCTGCAAGGATATCCTCAACCACATCAGGCGGCCCATGCCTTTCAGGAAACCTCCCCAGCTTGAGGAAAAATGAAGAGGGGGTGGTCTTGTCATAAAGGTTGTCACCGATCTGGCGCAGGTCGGGGTAGAATTCTGCTTTGAGATGCAGCCTTGCAGCATAGTCCTGCCTTGCCCAGCGGGCTTCCATCCGGGCGGATTTTGCAAGGTTTTTCCAGTAGAAAGGGTTTATCACATCGCTTGCCATCGCAAGCCCCCACATGCCCTTGTGGCCATGCCATTTTTCCTGTGCATGCTCATGGAGCTTTTCAACAAATGCCCCGAAAAAACTCCTTCTTGGCTCATGCGCATGCCCGGCATGCTCCCCTGTAGGTTTGTGGGCTGCCGGCTTTTCACGGACTGGGGCCATAGAGTAATTAGAAGTCCATCCGGCTATAAAAAGCTTAGCTGAGGTCCTCAATGCAGCTTTGGGCCTGAGTGCCAGCCTGATAGCAAAGGGCCTTGTTGTTGGTGTTGTATGCTATCCATGCAACGCAGCTGTCCCTTGTTTCCGAAAGGTTTTCACAGGCCTGCGCGTTGTTTGAATCGAGCGCCACGCGGAAAAAGCACGAATCCGCAGCGTCGCCCGCCTTGTTGCAAAGCGAGGGCGAGAGCGTGTCGAGCGCGATCATGTAATTGCAGAAATGGGAATTGGTGCGGATGTAATCACAAGATGAGAGGTTGCTGTCAAGCACCGCGCCAAGGCAATATCTCCTGTCATATCCGTCTGCGCAAAGGCTTATGTCCTTTGCCTCAAAGGCCTTGAAGCACTGCTGCTGTTCATAATCGCCCTTATCACATAGCGAAGCGTCACTTGTTGCAATTGCAACATCAGCCATGCATTCCTGATAGCCGATCTTCACCTTGCCGCACATTGCAGCATCCTTGTTGTCGATTGCAAGGGTTGCATAGCAATCATCACGCGTTGTGCCGTCAATTATTGCGCTGCACCCTTTTTCATCATCCTGCATCCGCGCATACAAAAGCAGGCAGGAATCACGTTTGTACGGGTTATATTTGTCACAATCTGCGGCAGTTATCGGGAATTCCACATTAAGGTCCCTGACTGGCCCGTCCCCGACTATTTCCTCATCAGGGGTGATATAATCATCAGAGAGGTACTCATCGCCGTCCACATTGATATAATCGACCCCTTTCACATCGGCAATTTTTGGCTGGTTGAAATAGATTGCGGCCCCAAGGGCTGCCAGCAGGATAACGGGGACCGCGAGCCACCTGTAGTTCATGGACTAAAAGAAGTGTTTTGAAATTAATAAACCTTGAGTTTTTGCTTTTATAGAGTTCAACGATTTAAGATCAGGAAATTAAAATAAAGGGCCCCGTGGGTTTTAGGGGTGCTTTGATCATGTTACGAGCGGAGGGTTCTTTGCCTCAAAGCGCTCGGTGTCGTCCTTCGTGTCGCGAAGTTTCTGGAGCTGGGCTATGAGCTGCTTTTCAGTTTCGCGCGCTTCCTGCAAAAGCGGCTCCACATTAAGGTTCAGGCCGAGCATTTCATTGAGCTTGCGGATAACTTCGGCGCTTGCCTTATAATCTGCCGCAAGCTGCACATTTGCAAGTATCGATATGGCTTTTGCCTTTGAATTCCTCAGCTCGAGGAGTATGAGGGCGGTGATGCCTGTCGTTATCCCCTCGCCGATTTCGCTCAGGCCGTATTTTTTGATCAGCCCCTTTGAACTTTCGTTTGATGCAATGGCATAAATTGTTTCCCTCTCAGAATTCGAGGATGCCTGCACGCCGGAGAGCGATATCAGCTCGCATATGCCCTTGCCATCAATCCACTGCGCGGTCTTTTTTGCAACCATGTGGGTGAACTGCCGTGAGATGACCTGCTCGGAAATGAGCACTGCTATCTTCCTTTCCCTGCAGGCATAAATCCTGCATGGCCTCACGGGCATGCCGTCATGTATCCTTATGACCGGCATGAAAATATCTGAATCGGCATAGCCAACATACTCAAAATTGAGCTTTTCCACAATGTACTTTGCCGCAATTGTCCCGACAAGGCCCATTCCCGGAAAGCCCTCGATCAGGGTGTAGCCATTGAGGCTGCACTTTTGCAGCTCCACAAATTCGAGGTCGTGCTTCATTGAAACCGGCCATATATTGTTTTTACATGTTTAAAATCCTTTTGATTGAAAACGCGGCTACTTACCCGCGGTAATTTAAACCAGCTGATTTTTTTTATCGGGCCTGCAGCGTGAAATCACCCGAAGTAGATGAAGTAGAGCAGGCCGGTCACGGCTTCCGGCATCAGGAATACAACTACTGCGGCGCCGACCACTGTTGCGCCATAGCAGGAGAGTGCAATGTTTGCAATGCGCGGGAATTTCGGGAATCTTTTCTGCGCGCTTTCGAAAATATAGAGGCCTACAAGCTCAAAGGGCAAAAGTATTAGCGAGAGCACCGCGGCTGCAAGCGTTACGCGCAATATGCCGTAAATATATGATGCCGCTATTGCAGCTATGGGCGGGGAGAACATTGATGGCACCACCCCTACATCAAGCTCTTGGAGCGATGTGAGGTAGGGCATAAAGTAGGCAAGCAGGACCGCCACCCAGACAAGGCAAAATGTCGCGCAAAGGGCGGTTGCGATCCAGTTCCACTTTGTTTTGGCCGCGATTCTTTCGCGCAGCCAGCCTGCAATGAGGGCACTTATGAACACGGGGATAAACACAGGCAACGAGCCTTTGAGCAGGTCGAGCACTGAAAAAAAAATGCGCGGGAGAAGAATGAGGATATCTAGGGGCATGGACTAATTAATTTATTAAGTACTATAAATAACTAGTGTAACATGGCCCTTTTTGAATACGTGATCGGGGCAATGGTCTGCCTCTACATGGCCCTTGGCTCTGCAAGCTGGGGATATATACTCCTGCGCCTTGGCTGGCCGAACATCAGGAAGCTTGAAGCTGATTATAAGAGGGGCTGGAGCATTATTTTAGGCGCTGCATTTGCGGTTGCGGCAATCGGGTTTTCGGCCGGCGTTTTTTTACTGCGGTTTAGTGCCCTCTCCCCCCTTGAACTGCTGCTGCTTGGGATTTGCATATGTTTTGCTTTTAGCATTGTGCTCTTTACCGTGAGAAGAAAACTGGTTTTGCCAAGAAAGGTGAAAGTTGCAGTGCCCAAGCGGTTTGTGAGCGCGAGCATAATCGCGCGAAAGGCAGTTGAGAGAATGCCCGAAGGCAGCTTTGCGCCCGCCGCCAATGAAAGCGTGATTGCAGTGCTGCAAAGGCCGGCGCCTGCTTTTGCATCGCAGCAGCCTGCACAGGCCAGTGCGGTAAAAGAAGCGTATTCCCAAAAAAAAGCGCCGGTGCAGCCTTTGCCAAATCCGGCCGATGCAACAAAACTGGCGGAGGCTTCCAGCGCTCCGCCTGCAGGGGTATTGCCGCAAAACCAGGCAGGCCTTGCTGCAGAGAGGGCAATGGATGATATTTTGGAAAGGTACAAGGCTAAAGGGAGTTCAAAAAAGCCGGCACAATCCCCGCTTCCCAAAAAATCCCCTGCAGTTGATAGTGCCATGTGGAAAAATTCGCCTGAGCGCCCATTGCAGCAGCCCTGCCAAACGGGAATTGATGCTAAGCCGCTTTTGCCATTTGGAAAAATATTCGGCATCAAAAAGGGGGAAATCCCAAGGCAAAAGTTTGCATTCAGGGAAAAATCCCAAATACAGCCCGTGCCTTCCGGGGCACCTTTTGCAAAAGAGCAGGCAACAACTGTTAAGATCCCCCCTTCAGCAGAAAGCAATTCAAAGACAAACAAATCTTCAGTGCAGCCTGCAACGCCATTGATTGGTTTGCCGTTAAAACTTGCACTGCCGCTTCCACAGGAAA
>DUGC01000012.1 GCA_013331625.1 Candidatus Iainarchaeum sp.
TTAAGGTCCGAGCCTATCTCTGCAGGGGGAACCCTTACAGTGTCCCTTACAACGTAATTCACGTACATCTATCCACCACCCATTTCGAGGAATCTCCTTTCCCTCAGATACAATACCCTACCATTCAATTCCCTTACGGAAATCTTTAATTCCTTATCATTCGTGGCAATGATGGCTTTTGGGCAAAGCGCCAAAAGGGCATCATCAGCACTATGAGCATCAACGTCTACCACTTTTACCCCCCTCTTTTCCACAAGTTCCATTGCAATCCTTGCTTCCCTGCGCAATTTTCCGCCCTTTTTTTCAATTTCCCCAAGCTCTGCCATGACCTGCCTTGGCACGATGAATTCAGCCCTGCCAAGCAGTTCTTTTGCCTGTGAAAAAACATCAACATTGAAGCGGGCGATATTGAGGAGCATGTTTGTGTCCCAAGCAACAGTTTGGACTGTTGGGGCCCTTTGCAAAATCTGATTTTGCAGGGTATTTTCTGCATGCCGTGCTTCGCCTTTTGGACCTGATGGGGCCTGATTTTTTTTGGCAAATTTTACCCTGTCTGCAAGGTCCGCTGCTTTGCCTCTCCCGCTTCCAATGCCTGCTTTGCTCTTCCCCATCGCACCTCACTTGCATATCCCGTAAGCGCGCAGGCGCCAGCCTGTATGCTCCCTCTTGCTCACCGCAACACGCTCCCCTTTTCCGATGACAACAGGGCTTTTGAGCCTCATTTCAAACTCGTCCTTTCCTGCCTGCCTTGCGACCTGCCCTACAACTGTAGAGCTTCCCACTGCAAGCACCACAAAATCATTCACCTTGAGCTCCCCGCTTCCCTTGTCAATGAGCCGCTCGATCGGTTTCACTTCAAGCCTCACTATTGTAGCGGGTGCCGGCAGCGTGCCCGGCTTTCCGACAACCTGCCCGCGCATCTCATCATTTTTCGTATAAAACGGGTCGAGTGTGGTGCCTACCGCAATAAGGCCCCCCGGCCTTGCCTGCGTGATCCTTCCCCCCTCAACTCCAAGGCTTACAACCTTTGTCTCAACAGGCTTTCCGTCTATTCCGGGCCCGATCTCAATTGTATCGCCGACCCTGAGCATCCCGCTTGTTATGCTCCCGCCCAAAACCCCGCCACGGATGTCTTCGGGCTTTGTACCGGGCTTGTTAACATCAAAGCTCCTTACTACAAACATCCTGAACTCTTTTGAAGTGTCATGCTTTGGCGTCGGGATATGCTGCTCAATGGCCTCGATAAGAAGGTCAATGTTCACATTAAGGTTTGCGGCAATCGGGATTATCGGCGCATCCTCATAACCATACTGCTTGAGGAATGCCCTGATTTCAGCATAGCTCTCCTTTGCCCTCTTGGAATCGACAAGGTCAATCTTATTTTGCGCAACAACGACATTCCTGACCCCTACTATCCCGAGTGCCATCAGGTGCTCTGCGGTGCTTGGCTGCGGGCACTTCTCATTTGCAGCAATGACAAGAATCGCCCCGTCCATGAGAGCCGCGCCTGAGAGCATTGTAGCCATCAGGGTTTCGTGGCCGGGCGAATCCACAAATGAAACCCTGCGCAACGCTATTGCATCACTGCCATCGGCACACCTGCTTTTTGTAGTGTATCCTTCAGGGCCGCCTGCATTCGGACAGCGGTAAAAAGTGGCGTCTGCATAGCCGAGCCGGATTGAGATCCCCTTCTTTATCTCCTCGCTGTGGGTGTCTGCCCATTTTCCTGTAAGTGAGGCAACCAAACTGGTTTTCCCATGGTCCACGTGGCCTATAGTGCCTATGTTGACCTCGGCCTGCAGCAAAGGCTCTTTATGCTGCGGCTGCGCGGGGCTTTCCTGTTTTGCTTTCGCTGGCTCGTGCAATGCTTTGGAAGCCTCGTCATGGTGCAATTTTTCGCCGGCATGCACATCCACTGCGGCATGGTGGCGGGCCCGCTGCTCATGTGCCTTGCCGGCAAGGCCTGCTGGCGCATCATCCTTGGCGTGGCCATGGTACGCTTTTTCATGCACTGCTGTTTCCTTTTTTGCAGCCTTTGCATCCTTCCCTTTTGCTCCCGTTGCCTTCGCCATAATATACTCCACCTGCCCTAAGATTACTTGGATTTCTTGATGAGCTTTGCCTCCTCAGCAGAAATCTTGCCCACATTCTCAAGTGATTCCTTCACCATCCGGTCCTTTAAGGATCCTTCTTCTTTTTTTTCCTGATTTCCCAGCAGTTCCCCAAGGCCCTTGGGGCCGTACTTTGTCACTTTCAAATTGAGCTGGGAAATCTCGTCGCTTATGACATTGCCGCGGCGCCTCACCTTCATCCTTTTGCCGCTCTTCGCATCTTTTATTATGTATATTTCCCTGCGGTTCGTGCCTGCAAGGTCCGATTTTATCGCAAACCCCTGCTTATCCGATCCGCCTGTTATCTTTGCTGCATAGCCCTCAAGGCCCACAAGCCCAAGCTCAACTTCTTCCCCGACTTTTTTTGAATTGAACATTGCTGCATTGTCAACTTTTTTGGAATATGCCTTTCTTGTCTTTGGGTCTGACACCACTATATTCATTCCGGATACCTCCTAAAAAAATCAGGCCTTCAGGGCCTCCATCTTCCTTATTTCCTCTATAAGCTCAAGCTCCCCGCCTGAAAACGAATCGGCAATTGCGCTCAGCTCGCTGAAGTGCCGCGCAGGGATATGGCTGTAAAGCTCATCGCCTTCAAAAACATTCCTGCCGACAACCGCATCCTGTATCGAGACCGCAACTTCCATGCCCTTTTGAGCCTCCTCAATCGCCTTGCCTTCGGTCTGGATTGCATGGAGCCTGCCAACTATCCCGCCCTGTGAATTCATGACCTCGATTCCCTTCCTGATCTTGCCCTCGATAATTTTCACCCCGACAATTGCCGGGCCGCTGTGCCGGAATACAAAGCCGCGCAGCACCTCGAATTTTGCAGGCATCACCACAACAGAGAGCTTTGACTTCTTTTCAGCCTCCTTTTCGGCCTTCACCCATCCTTCATATTCCTCAAGCAGCCTGTAAACAACATTGTTTTCAAAGATCTTCACATTGCGCTTTTGCGCCTCGCTCGCGGCAGCCTCGCTCACCTTTGTGTGGAATGCAAATATGACCCCCTTGTAGCGGTCCTTGACGCCCACGGATTCGATCTCAAGCACGTCCTTGCGCGGCACCTCCCCGACATCCGCCTTCTTGACCCTGATTGCGCGGTCCTGCAAAAGCTTCACAATGGCTTCAAGGCTCCCTAATGTATTACTCCTCACAATCGGCCCTATAGCATCAGAATCAATCTTGATCCTGTGTATCTCATCGGAAATCTCCTTTTCTGCATGCCCTGAATAACTCAGCACAGGGGAGCCTGCAAGCGCCTCATCAAGGCCCGGCGCCGCGATCTTCACGCCTGCTGCGGCATGGATCTCCTGCACGTTCCGGAATTTTTCATTGGAAGTGTCACCGGCAGGCCTTGGCTCGAGCAGGGCACGCACCTTTGCCCTGATCGTCCCCGCTCTGGCGCCGACAACTATCTCATCACCGACGCGCAGCATGCCATCATAGAGTATGACATCAATTGTCTTGCCAAGTCCCCGCTCCTCGCGCACCTCAAGCACAGTGCCCCTGCACCTGCCCCGCTCGTGCACAATGAGCTTTTTTTCAAGGTAGCGCTGGGAGAGCGCAGCAAGGAACATCAAAAGCTCCTCGATCCCTATCTTCATCTTTGCTGAAACAGGGATGATCGCGACCTCCTTTGTGAAGTCCTTCACGCGGTCAAACCGCTCGCTTGCAAAGCCCTTTGCATGGAGCTGTCCTATAATTGTGTATATTTTCGTGTCGAGCGCCTCAATGGCATCAGTGTTCTGCTTTGCAATGGCATCCGATACAGATCCCTGCTCGATTATCCAGCCCTTGAGGGTATCGACCTTGTTTGCCGCCACAATGAACGGGCACTTGTAGCTTTTGAGTATCTCTATTGCCTCAATCGTCTGCTCCTCAAGCCCGCGGTTGATATCTACAACAAGGACGGCAAGGTCAGCTATGCTCCCCCCGCGCCTGCGTAGGTTCGTGAATGCCTCATGGCCCGGGGTATCAATGAACAAAAGCCCCGGGATCTGGATTGAGAATTTGTACCTTTCAATTATATTTTTTGAAAGGCCCATGATCAGCGAGAGCGGCAGCTCGGTTGCGCCGATGTGCTGGGTGATTCCGCCAGCTTCCTTTTCCGCAACAGCCGTACCCCTGACCGAATCGAGCAATTTCGTTTTGCCGGCATCAACATGCCCAAGAACAGTAATTATCGGCTTGCGTATCATAATAGTCACTTCAGTGAAGGCCGGTCGAGCCAAATCCCCCTTTTCCGCGCGAGCTTGCCTCAAGCTCTTGCACTTCGATAATTTCGGGGTGCTCAATTTTATTGAAAACAACCTGGCAGATCTTTTTCCCCTTCTCAATCCTGTATTCCTTCTCGCCAAGGTTTATGACAATGACTTTTATCTCCCCCCTATACCCCGCATCAATTGTGCCGGGCGTGTTGAGCAAAGTTATGCCGTGCTCAATTGCAAGGCCGCTCTTGGGCCTTATCTGGGCCTCATAGCCTTTCTCTATTGCCATGCTGATCCCTGTGGGGATAAGCTTTCTTTGCATCGGCTTTAGGATTGCATCCTCTGTGCTGTATAAGTCAAAACCCGCATCCCCTTCATGCTCGAGCTTTGGCATGCGGGCATCTTCTGAAAGTATCCGGATGCTGACCTTCACGCCTTCTCCCTCACTTTCACAGTCCCACAGCCCCTACTTCTTCTCCTTGTCCGAATAAATCATGTCACTGTCAACTTTGGTATAGTCATGGAGCTCCAAATCCTTGAAGAAGCGCCTGACCTCCTTTTCCGCCGCCTCGGCACTGTCAGATGCATGTATTATGGTATTCTGGATGCTAAGGGAAAAATCCCCGCGGATCGTCCCCGGCAGGGCTTCGGTGCCTTCCGTAACTCCCGCCATCTTCCTTACAACATCAACGACCTTGCGGCCCTCAAGGACCATGAGGACGCTTGGCGCCTTCTTCATGAATTCTCGGATTGATGGGAAGAACGGCTTGCCGACAAGGTGCGCATAGTGCTCCTCCAAGACCTTGTCTGAGAGGTGCTCCATTTTCATGCCGATTATCTTGATGCCTTTGCGCTCAAACCTGTGGACAACTTCCCCCACAAGGCCGCGGTTGACAGCATCCGGCTTTATTATTATCAGCGTCCTTTCCACGATCCTCACTTCCCCTTCTTGGCGCCTTTTTTAGTTGGCTCTTTTGACTTTGCCTTTATCTCCTTTTCCTTGTGGTAAAAATTCGTCCACTTGGTTTTGCTCGGGTTCCTGTGGAGCTTGAGGAGGTTCTTCTCCGATTTCTTGTCTGCAAACCAGTAGATGGTCCCGTCCTTTTTCACATACATCATAGCCCTGCCTTTCGGGATTTCCTTTCCGGTAAACGAATCTGTCGGCATGTTTTTACCCCCTCACTTGGCCCTGATCTCTTTTGCTTCCCTTTCAGTCGAGAGCAGAATGATCACGTCGCCCTTCTTGCAATTGCCCTTGATGTTCCTTCTCTTGACCCTTCCGGCTTCAGGCCCTTCAAGGATCCTGCACAAAACCTGCACAATCTCCCCGTAGACGCCAGTCCTTCCGAGGATTTCAACAACTTCAGCTGGAGTTCCCCTATCCAATCAGACCACCCTTCACTTTGTTACTTCCGCAAGCTTGCGCGTGAAGTCTGCAAAGTCCTTCTTTGTCTCGCCCTCGTCAATCACGGCGATTGCGGCCGTCCCGACTTCAATTCCCACGGCCTGCCCCAGTCCCTTCTTTGTCGAAATGTAGCTGAACGGGATGCCCTTTTCCCTGCATATGAGCGGCAGGTGCATTACGATCTCGGGCGGGGTTACATCCTCGGCTATCACTACAAGCTTTGCAACGCCCCTCTCAATTGCCTTGGTCGCCTCATTGCTTCCGACCCTTACCTTTCCGCTCTTCCTGATTTTCTCAAGCAGGCCTGACTGCCTTGCCTTGAGGTCCTCAGGAACACTGAACTTCACGAATTCTGCCATATGCACACACCTCCTTCAGGCCCCCCGCAAAGGGATGCCTTCATCGTCATCGGCAAAATAAGAACATAATATTCCAGCCCCAAAAGCCTTTATAAAGGTTAACGGATAGAGCGCTCTGTGCTCTGGCATAATCCAACTGCTTGTTAAGCCTGTCGGCTTTGTAAAAATGATCCTGCCTTTTAAATGCGCATTCATTCTTGGCGGCCAAATCGAATCCAGCTAAGGCTCCTTTTTGCACGAATTTACCGTTCTATTCTGAATT
>DUGC01000054.1 GCA_013331625.1 Candidatus Iainarchaeum sp.
TAAAAGGCTGCGGAATTACGGTTAACAAAATCTGATTTAACCAAAAAACTTCTCCCCTTCCTTGTCCGCATTTACCGTTTTGACCGTCTCCGCAAACCACACGGGATAGCGTGAGGGGTTTGTGGAAAGTTCAAACAGGACATCTCTTGCTGCAAGCGCCACGATTTTTCCCGCGTGTTCTTTATCCGGAGTGATCTTTCCAACATAAAGCGCAAATGCCGCAATGCAATACTCGTTCTCGCAGCTGCCATCGCCGTAATCTTTTTCGTAAGAGTAGCCGCTAAGGATTTTTACCGGAATTTTTTGCGTGATTCCGTATTCGTCTGCAAGGCAGCGCAGCGCTGATTGCTCCTTTGTCTCACCTGCAAGGATGTGTGTGGTGGGTGCATCCAAAACCCCGCCGCCGACCTTTTTGAGTGGCCGCTCATGCAGCATCAATTCATTTTTTTCATTGAAAACAAGTACCTGTATTGCAAGGTGCTTTGTGCCAGGCGTCGTATGGGCGGACCTGCGATCAATTATCCTGCCGCTCCCTTTGCCATCTGAATCGACGCAGATGAGCTTTTGCGCCGGCTTGTCCTCAAGGCCTTTGCTCGCCATACAAGAATGGGAAGCAGCAGGCATAAAAAAGATGAGGGACAATATACATAACTCGCGGGCTGATGAGTGCATTGGGTTTTTGGCAAACCGGCGCATATAAATAGGGGAATTGCTTAAATGGATACGAGGAAAAATGATGATCAATACGTGGATTGAGGCATTCATAAAGCCGCAGGAAACATTTACAAAGGAAAAGGCGAATGCGAGCTTTGGCGGGGCGGCACTCAACCTTGCCATTGCTGCAGTGATCAGCGCGGTGCTTGCATATTTATTTAATCTTGCAATGTCTGCATTCAGCGGGGTGGCACCGGATGTTCTCCTGCTCCCCCTTACAATAGTTGCAATTATCGTCTTTGAGTTCATTTACGTCGGCGTAATCTATGTAATAGCAAGGCTTTTGGGCGGCAATGGGGGCTATGTAACATTGCTCTATTTTGCTTCGCTCTACGCGCCGGTCGTTGCCCTTTTGGGTTCAATACCGCTGGTGTCAATACTGGTCGGGCTCTATAGCATCTACCTTTTTGTAATCGCAGTGAAGGAATCTCAAAACATTAGCACGGGAAGGGCCGCGGTTGCAGTTTTTATACCGCTTGTGCTGCTCANNCAGATTTAGAATTATAAATCTGCTTTACATGGCGAAGAATGCCAAACCTGCCGCAATGAAAATAATTCAGCATAAATTCTGGGCAGCATTGCTAAACTTAGAAGGCAACCCTAATGCCCTTGGCGCTTGCGGAATTCGGGGGTTAAATTTACCGGCTGGCCGGAATGTTGTAACACTGGCATCGGCCCTCTGGGTGTCCTGGGGCCTTTTGCTTTGCCATAAACAGCGTTAATGAAATCAGCATTTTTAGCCTTACCTAAAGGCAATATAATTTTTTGCCCCCTGCCTAAAGGCAATTTTCTTCCGCCCATCAATTCACCACAACAACCATGTTTTTCCTTTTATTTAAACTTTCACTTCCTGTATTTTTCAACAACTTTTTCAAGCGCTAGCGAGATGCGCTGCACCGAGTCTTTCAGGGGCTCGCCAATATTATGCCGAAATCCCGCAACAAGATCAGAGCGCTCGGCACGGGGGTCTGTGACAAATGAGAGCTTGCCTTTTTTGCGCTCAAGCAGCCCCACATCAATGAGGCGCTTTAGGTGGTAGCGCAAAAGCTTTTCGTCGATTTTTTTCTCACCGGCCCTGAGGTGGGCCAAAAGCTCGTTTGTTGTGGGCGAGGCCTTCCTTGAGAGCTGGAAGTGGAAGAGGGCGTCAAGGACATCAAGGATTGTTGAACGTGACTCATGCTCGCTTAGCAGCCCGAAACTTAAGGCAAACCAGCGCACAAGGGAGCGCTTTGTGTCAAGGACGCTTGGGGGAAGGTCCATTTGCCTTATTGTAAATGTTTTGCGCACATACTCAGATTCCGGAAACCCCTGGCCTATTTTATCACCACCAATAAATTATTAGAAAAACAAAATATTAATTACCACCTTGTATTTAATACTTACAATCCGCCAAAAAGCAATTTTGCGGATAAATAAGAAGTATACATAAAGATTGGGGTTTAATATTTTGGAACGGATTAATATTTAGGGGAAAACAGGATGCTGCAGATCACAAATGAATTTCGGCCCTTCAGGCTCAAGATCAGCCACAAGGAGCCTGTGAAAATGAAAATCGCAATCAAAAACCTAAGCGGGAAGCCCGAACTCGTTTCCTACTCAATGGTTCTTCCTTCAACACTCACGCTCGATGACGCTTCGTTCAAATCGCAGCACAGCGCAAAAATCGGGGAGCTTGCCGGCGGAAAAACATTCGAGGAATTCTTTGAGCTATACCCGCGGCCTGTCTGCGAGGCAGGGGTGCATACAATCACAATCAAAGCAACAGAGCACTACAGAAGCTATGAATATGTGCAGCGCGCCTATACCAAAAAAGCGGAATTGAATGTTGATGGTTAAAAAGGCGCAGGAATGTGGCCATAAAGGAAAGGCGCCATGGAAGGGGAATTCATGAAAACCACAATACTCAAATGCCCGCAGTGCGGGGAGGGCGTTCAGCAACCCAACATGGAAAACCACATAAAAAACCACGGGCTGGAAAGCAAGATGGCCCAAAAAAAGAATTAGGCGCACCTTTCTAAAAAAACTAGGATTATGCAATCATCGAGTTCACTGCATCATTGATGTTTGCAGCCTCTTTTATTTCAATTTGGTAGCCCTGTTCATTGAGGTATTGCTGCAGGCCAGTGGTTTTTGACACATAATGGGTGCGCTTTATGAGCGCATTGCCATTCCTGCTCTCCTCCACAACAGGCTGGTAGAATGTAAGGGAATTTTGCCCTTTAGGGACAACAAAAAGGGCTATCCCCTCCCTGGCTGCAGCGGTCGCCTTTTCAAGCACCCCTCCGACCTGCCCAACTGTCCCGTCAGAATTTATAACCCCCGTGATCGCTGCATCCCCCCTCACATCCCTGCCCTCAATTGCAGCAATCGTTGCAGTGGTGAATGCAACACCTGCAGAAGGGCCGCCTATGAGCTGCGCATCAGTATTGCTCACTGAATAGAGCAAATCATGGCGGGAAAGACTCTTTCCGGTATAGGACTCGGCCACCTTCGCTGCTGTTTCAAAAGAGCTCTGGGTATCAGGCTCCACCAAAGGGTCGATAGAGAGCAGTATCCTGCCATCCCCCGGAATAATTTCAACATTTGCCTGGTTTATGCTCCCCCCGCCCTCCGAAGTCACCGATACTATATTGATGCTCGAATTATATTTCTCTTGCGCCAAGGGAGTATCTGCACCCGGAATTTCAAATGGAAGAGATATAGCCGGCTGGTGCACCGCAAGCCCGGTCGGCATCTGCGTTAACTGCCTGTAATAGTAACCTGCAACAAACGAAAAGGAAGTTAGCAGAAAAAGGACTACAAAAACGCCAAGAACCCTCAGCGCTAAAAAACCGGAACTTCCAGAAAATTTTGCCTGTTCGTCTGCCATATAGTATATGCAAAAATCTTCAATTTAAACTGATTGAGGTGTGAATCAAGACTTATTATGTAGCTAAAAAATACATAATTAAATCGTATTTTCTGATGCCCGGGCAGGAAGTTTTGGGTGTTTTCACGCTGCGCGCAGATATTTAAAGAAAAAACGCCAAACAGCATCAACCCAAAGAGAGAGATATTGGCAAAAGTGCCCGAAACGTCAAAAAATTAAAAATAGCAAAAATAAATAGAAGTAGCCTAAAAAATGCAACAAGAAGGCGTTTAGGGCTTAATTGGATTATATGTCTGCGGCCTTATGCACACGGGCAAAGGCGCCTTTTTTTAGGAAACCAAAGCCCCCCCGTAAGCCAAAACCAGCAACTGCGGGGGCCAACTGAGCGCATTTTTAGTGCGCGCGCTATAGGCAGGGCGGAAACAACAGAGCCGAACACCGAACTGAACGGTGGCCAAGAATGCCAATATTGCTTATTGAAAGCCAACCTAAGCCCAAACGAGGTTAACTTCTACATAATAGGATTTTGGCCGCATCCCCCCTGAGCTACCTTACAACCGCCCCACACAAAGCACCTTTTCCCCTTCATCCCCCTTGATGCAAAAAATATTCAAAATGCCTAAAAGTCCCTCCGTATTTATGCCGTATAATGTAGATTATGCCGCATCCTGAAGGTTATCCACTTGTAACTATTCCCTAAAGAATAAGATTAAGGGAACTCCAGGGGTGTTTTAAGGCATTTTACGAAGGGGCGCCGTTTTGCGGCGCTGTTTTGGACGGTTCAGCTTTTAATTTATAGTTCCCTCTCCTTTGTTGCCTTTGTTATCAGCTGCTAAAGATTACCGGAACTCTGTTATGTAGAGGTTGAATTTGTGGGGCTCTATCTTAAATATTCCAATTCTGTTATACTAGAAGAAACTGCTAAAATCTTCTCGTGTTCGTCTTTATGCCAACAAAAATTGTCGCCGGAAAAAAGAATTTTGGAGGATGAAATTCATGCCAAAAAAACCAGCAATACCCAAATTAAAGCCAAGAAAAGAGTTCAGTTTCAGGCCGCTTGACTTAAAAAAGTTCGGCATTTCAAGAAGGACTGCCATCCACGATGCCCGCATGCCCAACCAAGGGATTAAACTGGATTTTAATGCATCAGATCTCTTTGTCGGCAAAACAGCAGTCATTTCCCCCCATTTTGATGACGCTTCGCTCAATTACGGCGGCGGGATAAGCAAGTATACCCGCCAGGGCGGCACTGTCCACACAGTAGTACTCTCCCCCGGCCATAGGGCCCCGATAAAAGGAATTGCCCAAGATGATGCCCAAGGAAAGATTATGAGAAGGATACTTGAGGGCGAAAAAGAGAGCAAATTCCTCGGAACGCAACTCCACTATATGGGAATGCGCAAAATGTATGATGAGCGCAAAATCACGGGCATGGAAGCCAATGCATTTTACCGCAAGCTTGACAGCATACAGCCTACAACTCTAGTAGTTCCGGGGCCCTTTGACACCCACCCTGATCATATGCACTCGCGCACCCTCGCGCTTGACTGGGCAGCAGAGCAGGCAGGCAAAGGCAGGCCAATTGTAATTGTAGAAGCGCCAAGCATGTGGGGCAGCATTCCTGAAACGCAGCTTACGCACATGCTTGAAATGGATCCAAAAACATACAATATAAGGAAAAAAGCCCAAGAGGCGCACTCATCGCAAATGGACCGGACAAAATTCCACGCGGTTTCCGACCACAAGGCTAGAGCAGCGGCAATTATCGGGGGGGAACTCAGACACGGGCTTGTTGGCAAAACTCCAGTTCTGCGCCCGACAGAATTTTACTCCCAACACGTGCTCATAAAAGAGGGCAACAAAATAGTATTCAGGCGCCTTGACGAAAAACTGCTCAAAAAGCTCAGGCGCAAATAACAGCCTTGAAAAAGAGCTCACTGTGGCTTTATCAAGTGCTTTTTCATTATTGCCCTGATGTCTGCGAGCATCTGCCTTGCAGTGATGTTCCGGACTTGCCTGTTTTCAGTGAGGGCAGTTTCGATTTTTATAAGCCTTGCATCATCCCGCTCTCCAAGCCCCCTGTAAAACGAATCGCCATGGCTTCTTTCATTCACATACCCACTTAATTGCTGCAGGCCGTGCGCTATTCTTCCTGCATAAGTAGTTACGCGGATTGGCATTACTTTGTGCGCAGTCGGCTTGAATGCCGGCCCTTTGCTTTTTGATGGCCTCTTTCCGCCCGGGCGCATGACAAAAGTAGTCCATTGTGCAATTTAAACTTTGCTGCCGCCCAAAAATCCCCATATGTGCTTTTGCCCAGTGAACTATATATTCACGCATCGCTTAACTGGTACACTGGTTAAAAAATGGATTCGCGCAAAAAAAGCGTTGCCAAAACCATTTCATGGCGCATCATAGCAACTTTGCTTACGGTCCCTGCGGTCTTTGCGCTCACGCGCGATGTGAACATATCCCTTGGTGCGGGCGCCCTTGATTTTGCTTTAAAATCAGCGACCTTTTACGTGCATGAGCGCGCGTGGTCGAAAGTCGACATGGATAAATAATCCTATTTAGCTTTTCAATTTCTAGCGCAAATGCCTTGGCGGCCTGCGCTTTTGAAAAGAACTTTTCATCTGCTGCGCGCTGAGCGTAAAATTGGGGTGCACTTTCCTTCCAAGCCGGCGTTCTAGCCCGGCAGTCCTTTCGGGCGGCGCCGTGAGCATTGTTTTTATCCTGATTTTTTTCAATGGGATGCCGGGCAAATTTTTCACAAGCTCTTTGAAGCAGATTTTTTCAATTCCCCCCATTGCAACTTCGTTGAGCCTTTGTTGCGCTGCCTCAAAGTCTTTCAAAGCAATTTTGCGTACCGCTTCATCATGGGGTAAAAAGTTTTTCCTGTCAAGAAGCATTTCAAGCTCTGAAAATGGCCGGATCATTTCCTCAATAACCACATTCGCGCAAGAGCCATGATGCACCCTGTATTCTATATGCCCTGTTTTCATTCCGTCGTGTATTCCTGCCGCTTCAAGGGCATCAGCAATAGCCGTGCTTGTGAAATATCCCCCTTTTTGCGGCCTTTTAGCGCAGGCCCTGACCGTAAAGAGGAGTGTGTTGGAGTAAAAGCCGCGGCCTTGCAATGCCCTCTCTGCCACAAGCCCTCGGGCCGGTTGCCTTTCAGCCATAATTGATTATGAACACATTTGTTAAATAAAAAGAGGCGTGGCAAATGCAATTTCAGAACTTCACCTGTGTTTTTGCACATACTTGCTAAGAGTTGGATTTTTACCAAACTGCCCCTGGCCAACATACTTGTTCGCCGAAGGATGCTGGCCACCCTGTTGCCCGTGCGCATGGCCGCCATTTTGCGCCAACTTTGCGCGTAAACTCTGCCTTGCGGCAAATGAACCGCCCTGATTAATGCCTAGACCTACACGTCGTGCTCCCAAAATAAATCACCCTCAAGATAGAATGCAAATTCGAATATATAAAAGCAGCCGCTTATTCAGGCTTTGTGTTCCGGTTCTCAAACCCGCACTTCCTGCATTTTATCACAACCACATTCCCGCGGGCCACAATCGAGAGTTTTGTGCTCTTGCAGCCCGGGCATTTTTTCGGGATTGGCATATAAAGCAGGGAAAGCAAAACCCTTTTGAGGCCTACCTCATGCGCAAGGTGATGAATACGTCCCCGCGCTCGTGGCAAAACCCTATGCCCATTGCATAAGCAGCATCAAGTATCTGTTTTTTGCAGCCCTCATCCTTCCCTATCCATGAGAGCACGAGCTCTTTTGCAAATTCCTGCGCATCCTTGCCTTTCCCAAACCCCACAATTTCAAAATTCCAGCCGTCCCTTTCTTTGGGCACAGAGCGCACAATCACCTTCCCTTCCATCACATCATTGATTTGCGCAAGCCTTGAAAGTGAAAATGAGCGCGCGCCAAGGGTCAAATGGCGGTCAAGGAACAGCGGCCCCTTGCCGTTTGCGATCCTAAAGCCGTTTATCAGGTCTGCAATAAGCTCGGTTTCCTCATCTATTCCATTGGGCATGAAGGAAATTGTGGGGCAAATTTCTTTTCTAGGTAGCGGAGCGTGAAGGCCGGAAAAATCCGCATTATGTATAAGGTTTGTAGGTGTATTTGAGGCGCTTCCAGCATGCCGGTGTGAATTTTATGCCGTGCCTGGCCAGCGTCATGGCAGCAAATTGCTCTTGCGCAAAACTTGCAGCCCCTTTTTTGAACACAGCCTCAATCGCCCGTTTCTCATCATGCCGCAGCTCATTCCACTTTGACAGGAACATGAAAAGGGTGGCCAGACGATTGTTTTTCAAATGCGGCACTACGTATTTGCAAAGCCGCGGTTTTCCCAAGCACTTGCCGATCAGCTCCCGCATCGATTCGGCAGCATAGCCTTTTGCCGCCAAGGTAATGAGCCCTGCCACTATTGCCGCATTATTTTCACCCCTGTAGGCTGCAAGTCCAGTGGCCAAATACCCCAGGTTGCCGGCCTTGCCAAGCCCGTTGAGCGCCTTCAAGGAGAGGGCGATTTTGCGCGCCGCCCTTTTTTTCACAAGCATTCTCCCCATCATGCCACCGTCACTTTTTTGCAACGGGCGTATTTAGCGTCAGTTTCATTATTTCCCGCAGCAAATTGGTTTCTTTTGCGTGATTTTAAAAAAATTACAATTTTCCGTATTGAAGCCTCATGCTAAAATGAATGCACTCACTGCTTTATTAGGGTTCTGCCGGCTTGCCAGGATTCAATCATGATCGCACAGCGTTATGGTAAATGCAGTTCTTATTACGCGTAAGTTATGGGCGCCATTNNCTGCTCAGGGTAATGAGTCAGTGCTGTTCCAAATCCCGCCATACTTTCCATCCCTCTGCTATTTTCCAGCAATCGTTGTGCCCTGTCACGAAATATTGACTCTTTAGGGAAAGATGCAAGCACATCGCGCAGGTACCTCTCTGGTTTTTTGGCAAGGAATTTGCTAATTTCAGCTACAGCCATTTGCCTTTTTTGCGGGATTGGCTTTCTCCTCCAAGGCAATTTCATCAAACTTATTAGGTCAAGGGGCCTATTAAGCTTTTTTGGCACAACTTTTTTAGCCAGCCAAAGGACTTTGAGGCCTAAAGCAGCAAAAATTTCCCTAACAATTACATCGCCTATTTTAATCCTCAAAACCCCATTCTTATAATGAAAAATGCATTCAGGGTTTTTGCGGCAGTTATGCTTTTATCTCTTGCAGGCTGCCTTGCCCTTCCGCAGCCAGAGCAGCAGGCGGTAGGCTATCTCAAAGGCCACATTTCAATTGGCCCCTTATGCCCTGTTGAGGCAAATCCGTCTGACCCAAATTGCGAGCCCACGCAGCAAACCTATGGCGCATACCCCTTGAGTGTCTACTCCGTTGCAAATAACAGGCTCATTGCGCAGGTAAAGGGGGATGAGAACGGCAATTACGAAATAATGCTCCCTGCAGGGGAATACGAAATAAGGAATGAAACGGGGATGCAAAAAGTCAGCGTGCGCACAACGATTAACCCAAACGGGATAACGCAGCTAAATGTGGATATTGATACGGGGATAAGATAATTATTCCCCGCGCCGCATTTTCTCAAATTCCTGCGGTGCCATCTCCAGCCTTCTTAAGATTCCTGCCAATATATTGACGGGGATCACTTTTTCTTTGTGCCCGGGGTGATTGCGAAGCGTCACTTTAACCGGCCTGCCTGATTTAGTCAGCCCTTCAAAATGGGCATGGCCGCCACTGGGGTTTGTTTGGGTAAAATCCAGGCGCCTCAATAAAAACCGCTTCATATCACTGAGCGTAATCGGCCTTAATCCGGAAAAAGAAGGGTCAACTCCGCGTCGCCTTGGCGCAGGCTCGCATTGGCTAGTTACTTCGCGCCGCGGCAGGAACCTGGCAAGCATTGATAGCTTTCTGGGGGAAATGTTTGCAGAATATGCGAGCTGCACAATCTCATTCAATTGGCCATCAGTTAGCGGAACTCTTTCCCTCGTTGCAAGCCCTAGAAAGCTTAGTCTCAGTCTGGCTAGTTCCTGTTGTTTTTTCCGCCCAGCGTAGGCTCCAACCAACCCCCCTTTGCCGGCTTTTGCCGACAATCCATTATTTAGCCCGCTGTTTGGAATCTGTGACTCCGCTGCAGATGATGGCGGACTTTTTCCGGCAGGCGGGTGGATTGTTTTTCCTGGCATTTGCTGCTCGGAAAATCTCCTGAAATAGCGCATTGCCCACTTTACCCCACTGTGGCTAAAATGCCCTATTAGGGAAACCCCGAGCCCTGCCGCAATACCAAGCCCCCCTGACACAGCCACAGCAGATGGGATTGGGGCATGATCAGGTTTCACAGGTTTTCCCAGTTCGGCCTGAAATTGCAAAAATTTTTTTTCCCGATGACCCGGCATGACAATTTCTCCGATTAGAACCGCATATTTTTCAAGGAGCGGTGAAACGACCTGCTGTGCTGCGGCATTGTATTCACCATCAAAATCCACCTGAAGAGAGATATCACCGGGTTTGCCCATGGCGCGCAGCCCTGATACCCCCAAATTGATACCCTCCTGAGCCGCTATGCTGGAAATATTGGTTTCAAGCTGCCTAAGCGTATATTGCAGGATTTTTTTCCGGCTGGCAATTTCAGCACGGAGTTTTCCGGAAATTCGCCCTGCCATTTCCGTATTTGCCGCATGCAGGGATATCGCATTGCCTTTTGCATGCATAAACCCCCCAGCCACCCCAAGAGCTGCACCTGCAGCCCCGGATACTACCCCTATTTTTCCGGCTCCCCTGAATTGCGGCGTCCTTGCACTCCATGCCCTTTTTACAAACCGCCCTGGCGAAAACCTGCCGCCGTTTCTCCTCCCCATCATAAAAAGAACAATTCCGGATTATAATAATCAGAGTGTCTCACTTTGCATAGTACTCTTGTTAGAGGGCAAAGCAAAACCTATTATGTAGAAGAAGTTTTGCTTCCGTTCTTTTTGAGTCTTTCTTCAAGCCGCCTTGCCCTTTTTTTCCATTCAGCGACATTAATTTTTGAAACCAACTTGGAGCCGGGGGGAAGCATGTTAGCAAACGGCGTCCCCTTCAAACTGAAGCCTCTCCATGTTAGCGGCTTTTTGCGCCTTGCCGGTGTAAGCCGCTTCACTTCCCGCACCCGAATACTTTTGAATAATTATTCGCATAATTGAGCGAGTACTTTCCCTCTTCCTCACCCACTTCAGACATGTTAGCAAGGTATGCTAGCAGCTCCAGCGCTTCCTTTTCCCCAAGTTTTGCCTTATCCGCAAGCTGCTTTGCACCAAGCGCACCGTTTTCCGCGAGAGCCATCTTGAGCGCAAATATCGCGTTGCTGTAATAGCTTATTTCCTTCCCGCTTCTTTTTGCAAAAAAGCGCGCATCGAACAATAGCTTTGTCATGAAGTCGCTGTTCGGGTTGATGATCGCATCCTTAAGGGCCTCACTTTTTGAAAATGCCTTTTCCCACAGGGCTGTTTCGATGAGAGGCCTTGAATCCATACAAATACCTGCGCATTTAACCTTAAATCCAAAATGAAAGCAAAATGAGATAGGGGCGGAGCCCC
>DUGC01000063.1 GCA_013331625.1 Candidatus Iainarchaeum sp.
AAAGTTCAGGCCGATGATATCAGCCCCTGCTTCCACCGCCTCAAGCGCATCTTTCCTGCTTGTGATCCCGCACACTTTTACAAGGGGGATGCCGGAAAGCTCCTTTAGCTTTATTTGAGGGAGCCTGTGCGACATTATTGCGCTGCCAACCAGTGCCGCATCAGCTTTTCCTGACAGCTCATCAACCTGCGCCCTGCAATGGATCGCAGATTCGCTCACGACAATCAGGCCCTGCCTTTTGGGGCCATGGGAATTTATTTTTGTGAGCAGCCTTGCTGTAGTGCTGAAGTCCTCTTCCATCGTGGTGAGGTTTCGGTTATTGATCCCGAGTATTTTGCACCCGCTATCAAGCGCGATCGCAAGGGTATTTTCGCTGTCACATTCAACAAGGGCATCCATTCCAAGGGAGTCGCAGGTTTTCAGCATCCCTTTTATTTCATCTGCCGAAAGGAAACCCGCTATAAGGAGCACAGCATCAGCGCCATAGTAGCGCGCCTCATAAATTTCGTAAGGGTCGACAATGAAGTCTTTTCGCAGTATCGGCTTTTTTGTGTATCTGCGGGCCTCTTTTATGAATTCCGGTTTACCGCCGAAAAATTGCGGTTCGGTAAGGATTGAAATTGCATCGGCATACTTGTCATAAAGCCTGATGTACTCTTTCAGGCCGGCGCGTGCATTGATAACGCCGCGAGAGGGGGACGCCTTCTTGAACTCGGCAATAATGCTGGGCTTTCCCTTCTTTTTGAGCGCTTTTGCAAACGCATGGCCTGCTTTTTTGATCTTTTTCCCCATTTTTTCAAGCGGAAGTTCAAGCTTTGCATGCTCAACGGCGATGACCTTGCGGACCTTCATCTTTTGCAAAAAATTCATGTCTTCGACTCCTTTATAAGACCGTTGAGCTTTGCAAGCGCCCTTTTCGAATCTATGCTATCTTTTGCCATTGCAATTCCCTCTTTTACCGAAGCCGCTTTCCTGTTGGCATAAATCGCCAGCCCTGCATTTAACACGACCATGTCCCTTGCAGCGCCCATCTCTTTGCCTTCAAGTATTCCCATTATGATTTTGGCAGATTCCTGCGCGCCCGAGGCTGAAAGATCTGCCTCGCTGCATTTTTTGAAACCAAAATCCCTGGGGGCATAGATTTTCCTAGTGACCTTGCCGCCTTCAACTTCAAAAACCGTTGTTTTTCCGGTCAGGGTCGCCTCATCAAAGCCTCCTCCGCTCACAACAAGGGCCCTTTTCACATTGAGGGCCGCAAGGCTTGCCGCAAGCCTTTTTGCAAGGCCTTCATTGCATGCGCCCAAAAGATACGTTGAAGCATCTGCAGGATTCGTGATCGGCCCCAAGACATTGAATATTGTCCTGATCCCGATTTCCTTCCTCGTCTTTGCCGCAAACTTCATTGCGGGATGGTGGCTTTGCGCAAAAAGGAACGCAAACCCGTTTTTTGAAAGGATTTCGCCATTGCGCCCTGGTGCCGTATCAATTCTAACCCCAAGCGCCTCAAGCACATCAGCAGCCCCGCACCTTCCAGAAGCGCTCCTGTTCCCGTGCTTTGCGACAATGCACCCTGCCCCTGCCGCAACTATCGCGCTTGCAGTGGAGACATTGAATGCGCCTTTTCCATCGCCGCCCGTGCCGACAACATCCAAAAGGTCAGCATTTCCGGTATATATGACATGCTGGGCCCTTTCTGCCATGGCTTTGGCTGCGCCCGTGATTTCATCCGCGCTCTCGCCCTTGATTGCAAGGGCGGTAATGAATGAGGCTATCTGCGCTTCAGTGGCGCTGCCCCCCATTATCTCATCAAAAACCTGCTTTGATTCCTGCGCCGAAAGGCCCTTGCCCGAGGCAACTTTGGAAATCGCTTCCCTTATCATTTACAACCCCTCCTTTTCCCGAATCATTGAGAGCAGATTATCAATAATTTTCCCGCCCTGCGCTGTAAGGATGCTTTCAGGATGGAACTGCACCCCTTCGACAAAATGCTTCCTGTGCCTCACACCCATCACAATGCCAGATTCGCTTCTGGCGCTCACCTCAAGTTTTCTGGAAATTTTTGTCCCGCAAAGGGAATGGTATCGCCCTGCCTGGAACGGGTTTGAAAGGCCCGAAAAAATGGTCCTTGCATCATGCTTAACCAGTGATGGCTTTCCGTGGATTGTTTCCCCAGCCCTGTCAACTACACCGCCAAATGCCTCCACAATTGCCTGCTCGCCAAGGCACACGCCAAAAAGCGGCACTTTCCCTGCAAATTCTTTTATGAACGGGATTATGTTCCCCGCATCCTTTGGAGTGGAAGGGCCGGGGGAAATCACGGCAAGTGAAGGCTGCATGCTTTGCATTATCTGCCGGAATTTTTCCACCGGCAGGTTGTTCCTGTAAACCTGCACAGCGCAATTGCGCTTCTCAAATTCATCTACAAGGTTATATGTGAACGAATCAAAATTATCAATCAGGAGAATTTTTGTGATTTTCCTGTCCGCACCCTCCTTGAAATCCGCTTTCATTTTCCCCTCTCCGCAATTTCAAGCGCTTCAAGGCAGGCCCGCGCCTTCCGCTCAGTTTCCAAAAACTCCTGTTCAGGCACTGAATCATGGACAATTCCCGCGCCCGCACGAATGTATGCCTTCCCGTTTTGCAGCTTCATGCTCCTTATTATGATGGCGCAGTCAAAATCGCCTGAAGGCGTGAGATATCCGATGCTTCCGCCATAAAAGCCGCGCCTTGTTTTTTCAATTCTGCGCAAAAGCTTCATGGCCTCAACTTTCGGTGCCCCTGTGAGGGTGCCCATGTTCATGGATGCAAGGTATGCGTGCAGCGCATCAAGGCCGCCTTTCAGCCTACCCCGAACAGTGCTCACAAGGTGCTGCACATGGGAATACTTCACAATCGTATAAGGGTTTTCACACACCCTGCTCCCCGGCTCGCTCACCCTTGCAACATCATTTCTGGCAAGGTCGATTAGCATTGTGTGCTCTGCAAGCTCCTTCGGGTCATTTTTGAGTTCTGCCTCAAAGCGCGAATCAAGGTCGGGGTCGATATTTCCCTTCGCGTCAAATCCGCGCGGCTTTGTCCCTGCAATCGGCCTTATCTCAATCATCCGGGGCCCATCAGGCGATGATTCCACCTTGAGGAAAGTTTCAGGGCTGCTCCCGAGCAATATGCCGCTGCCTGAATTGAAGTAGAACATATATGGGCTCGGGTTGAGGGAGCGCAGTTGCAGGTAAATATCCAAAGGCTCGGCTGTGAATGGCGCAATAAGCGTGCGCGAGGCAACCGCCTGGAACACATCGCCGCAAAGGACGTTTTTCTTGAGCCTTGAAACCATTTTCATAAATCCCTGCCTTGATGTGTCGCTGGAAACCTTGCTTTTTTTCCCCGCGGGCATTTTCCCCACCGGCATTTTTGCATGCAATGCATCCTTGTATGACTTGATAATCCCTGCGCACCTTGAAAGCTCAAAATCCTTCTCTTCCCGGCTTCCATCAAAAAGCATAGCATTTGCAACAAAAGAGATCTTTTTAGCAAGGTGGTCAACAATGAACAAATTATCGTAAAAGTTCATCTCAAAATCAGGCTCTTTCAAAACATCTTTCCTGCCCTGCGGGAGATTTTCAAACTGGTCTATGAAATCATAGGCTATCGCGCCCATAAGGCCGCCAGAAACCGTAAACGGCCTGTTTGCAGGACTGAGCCCAAACGCGACTTTGCGAAGCACATCCATCATTGTGATGGCGCGCAGCCTCTCGCCCTCACTTAGCAGGGGATCCATTAGCGGTATTTGACCGGAAATCTTGGCTGCGCTGACCTTCACATTTTTGCAAAATCCGAAATTCCCCCTAATGCCCTGCAGGAACTTTTCCCCGAGGGGATTTAATGCAATTACCTCAAAATTCCTCCCCCGCCCCCGCACTTTCACGCACGGGCTTGCAGAGCCAATGCTCTTTTCGCCATACTTTGTAATGACATCGGCGCTCTCGAGCAATATGCAGTCCTTTTTGCGCCCATAATCTGAGAGCTTCATGAAATACCCGAGCTCGTCGCTGTCAAAATCCATCCCCTCATGGATAGTGACAATGCTGCCCTGCCTTGCGCCCTGCAACTGTTCAACCCCGTCCATTTTGGATTCCCTCTCTTTTCAAATTATGATGGCTTTTAATGTGCAATTGCGAATTTTTTAAAAATTAAGTTCCTTTTGCCCCATTAGCCAATCCTTAAAAAAAATCTGGGGACACTGGGATTTGAACCCAGATCAGTTGGTACCTCCAACCTTTTTGCTAACGGAAAGAAACACACTTTTTCTTTCCGATGACGTTTTCTTTTCCGTGTCAACGAAAAAGAAAAGGTTACTGGAGCCAACCGCACTGCCTGGTTATGCTATGTCCCCCTCCGCCGCCTGCGATCGGCGGTACCGCGTAGTGTCTTTGGCCTTTTGGCCTCGACACAACTGGCTTCGCCTCAGGAAAGCGTTTCCATTGCTGTGACGTCAGCGCCATGAAAGGCGCGCAAAATACGCCACAAACAATGAACCCAAAGTTCCTTTAAAAACAGATGCAGAAGGGCCTGAAATTGCGGAAAAAACTGAATTGCTGTTAAAAGCAGTTAAACTATCGAAATCACTTAAAGCAGCCGGATTGGCCCCAAAGTAAATCCCTTCTTGCCATTTTCCCAATAACTTTGGCCTTGCAAGGATATTTAAAGGTAATTGTAGCTGTGCAGTGCTCAGGAAATCGTTACCCGCACTTCCCCAAACGTTTTAGGCGCCCAGTTTGCATCAGGATAATCCGCCACCACATTCACGGTATATGCCCCTTTTGGAAGCGGGCCGTAGCGCACGCTCCTGCCTATCCGGCTTACCTGCCGGATGCAGCCTTCTGAGAGCCTGCTGGGTATCAACCGGTAAATCACTTTCAGGTCATAATCTTTGAGCGAAGTGATCAAGAGCACATCACGGCAAGGGTCGGGCGCCTCAAACGAAGCATTCACTACCATGTATCCCCTGTCTGAAAAAACCGCATTTCCAAGCCGGGCATCATAAGCGCCAATCTGCACGGTGCGTTCAGGCTTGCTAAGGTAAAGGAACGCGGCCGCGGCAGCTATAACCACCACAACAATAACTGCGGTCTGCCAGAATTTTAGGAGAGGGATTTTCATCAAGGGTTCCTCCAGAAAATATATCGGCTTTCTTCCGACTATTTAATTCCGCTAGAATTTTCATTTTAATTTTCAATAAATCTTAAATTAAATTCCCGAATGGATTAAAACCATCAATTTTTATTTTTGCCCGCCTGTTTCCCATTCCTTCCATTGATCCTTCCGCGTGCCTTCTCTGCTTCCAGGATCCTTTTCACTGCAAGGATGTACGCCGCTTTCCTGTAAGATGTGTTTTCCTGTGCCCTTACCCTTTCAATGTCACTGAACGCTTTTGTCATATACTCCTCAAGCTTGACATTCACCTCATCCTCGCTCCAGTAGTAGCCATAGAGGTTTTGGACCCACTCAAAATAGCTCACAATGACACCGCCCGAATTTGCCAAGATATCAGGCAAAACAGTGAACCCTTTGCTTTCAAGGTAATCGTCAGCCTCTGCAGTGACCGGGCCATTTGCAAGCTCCAGAATAACTTTTGCCCTTATCTTTTCCACATTCCCCGCATTGATGACATCTTCAACGGCTGCAGGGACAACGACATCAACATCAAGCTCAAGCAATTCCTCGTTTGTGATTTTTCTGCCAACACCCGACTCATGGATTTTCTTCCCCTGCCCTGCAAGGCTATTTAGCTTCTTCACATCAAGCCCTTTCTCATCATAAATTCCGCTTTTTGAGTCTGAAACCGCAACTACCCTATAGCCCCACTCATCCAAAATCCTTGCAAGGTGCGAGCCGACATTCCCAAAGCCCTGTATAGCAACATCCGCCCCCTTCCCGTGTCTTGCGCTGGCTGCAAGATGCTCCCGCAAAATTATCGCCCCGCCAAGCGAGGTTGAATAGAGCCTCCCTTCGCTCCCTCCGATTGGCAGGGGCTTTCCCGTGATAACCGCAGGANNTTTTCATACTCATCAAGCATCCAGCCCATTATCTTGGGGTTAGTATTGACATCAGGGGCAGGAATATCCCTGTAAGGCCCTAAAAAGTCTGCATACTCGCGTATATATGCCCTGCTAAGCCGCTGCAGCTCGCCCTCATTGAGCTCTTCGGGATCAACTTTTATCCCTCCCTTGGCGCCGCCAAAAGGGATGTTTGCAACAGCGCATTTTAGCGCCATCAAAAAAGCCAGCTCCTTCACTTCCTCCATATCAACATCAGGATGGAACCTTATGCCCCCCTTTGTCGGGCCGCGTGCATCATTATATTGCACTCTATAAGAAGGGAAAACCCTCACCGAGCCATCATTCATTATGAGCGGGATATTGACATTTATAACGCGCTTTGGCTGGTTTAATATGAAAAGCTCAAGGTCGGTCAGTTGCTTTACCTTTGCAAGTTTGCTAAGGTGCACCCTGCACACTTCGCACACTACATCGCTTTTCTCCTGCGGTGCTTCCAAAACCCAAAACCCCCACAATCATGCCTGTTCCTTAAATTTCATAAATTCCATTTTTTTGCCATCATCCAAACGATGGAGATATCCTGTACCGTCCTTTTTTGATTCTGCAAGATAGTATTTTACGAAAGTCTTGTGCGGCAGGTAATCAATATAGTAAATGCAGTCATTGGGGAACTCGATTTCCATTTTTTCCTGCGGGTGCAATCCGAGCATGCTCCCGAGCAAAAGCCTGCAGATCCCCGCGTGTGTTATCACAAGGATGCTCCTGCTTGAATATTTCTCGCGAAATTCGCTGAGCAGGGGCTTAACGCGCTTTTCATCAACTTCACGGTAGCTCTCCCCCGCCTCATGCAGGAACGAGTACTTGCTGTCAACGCGCCTTGACCAGTCCCCGGGAAAATTCACCTCGATTTCATGCCGGTCCATGCCGGTATACTTGCCCAAATTGACCTCGGCAAGCCCGTCGCGGTAAATGATTTTTCCCCCATGCGGCTTTGCAATGATCTTTGCCGTCTGCACGCAGCGCTTTAGCGGGGAGGAAAAAATAAAATCAAACTTTTCATCCTTTAGCTTTTGTGAAATGAGCCCTGCCTGACTGATACCGCGCTTATTGATCAGCGTGTTCATTACGCCCTGCAGCCTGCGCTGCACATTATAATCAGTCTCGCCATGGCGGCATAGCACAAGTCGCATAAAATGAATATGCATTACCGGCTTTTATTTGTTCCTGAGCGATGAGTGCTTTTGGGCAACGCTGTATTTATAGGTGCAAATACGTCACCAATTCCCAATGGGGGGCCTTTGCATGATGTTCTTTGCATGATGTAGCGACATATGCCACAAATATTCCTTGAATTCTGCAAGGTAAATCGGTTTTTCACCCATGCCAAGCAATATCTTGTTAAGATGGTAAAATGACATCCCTCCTTCCTTATCCCCACGGATATATTCAGTTAGAAATCGCCTGTACCTCCCGGGTTCTTGCAGGGGGGATATGTTCTGGACCATCAGTTCCATTGTTTCGGAAATCATGCCAACATTATTAACAACAAATTCCTGGACGTGGGGGCCCCCTTTTGTTTCAATAATTTGAAATTTTTTATTAACACTATCAACAAGTTTTTGTGGGCCGCAAGCAAATAATTTTTTTTGCCTTTGGCCTGCAGGGGCACCTGATGGAATCTTTGGAAACTTACGCCCTGCATTTTTTCTGGATAGCATTTCAACCCAAACATCTTGCATTTAATTCAATTTAAACCTATTCAGGGGAAGCAGAAGGGGATTGGCAGCAATTTCCCTGCCAAAAAATTATAACCCTGCACTTAAATCCGTAACAGGCCAAAAAACAATTCGGATAAATTTTCAGGTCTGCTATAACTAATATCGAAAGACATTGGAAGAAGTTTCAAAATTAATGTCTTTCGATAGCTATCAAAGGACAAATTTTGTATCCCTATTTTTGTCCTTTGATATAAATTATATGAGCCCCCGTCCCACGGCCTTTGCAACCCCCCTGAGCTGTGCATAAAGCTTTTCAAATTCCTCAGGGCGCAGCTGCTGCGACTGGTCTGAAAGCGCGTGCTCGGGGTCATTGTGCACTTCTATGAGCAATCCGTCAGCCCCAACGGCAATTGATGCCTTGCTGAGTGCAGGTACCGGCCCGCGCTTCCCTGCGGCATGGCACGGGTCCACAATCACGGGAAGGTGCGTGACATCCTTGAGTATGGGTATAACGCTCAGGTTCAGGGTGTTTCTTGTCATAGGCTCGAATGTCCTTATCCCGCGCTCGCACAAAATGACATTATTGTTCCCCTCATTCATTATGTACTCTGCGGCAAAGAGCCACTCCTCAACTGTTGTTGATATCCCGTTCTTTAAAATTACAGGCTTGTCAACCTTGCCGACCTCTTTTAATAGGTCAAAGTTCTGCGTGTTGCGCGCGCCCACCCGCAGCATATCCACGTGCTTTGCAACTTCCTCAACGCTCCTTGTGTCCATCACTTCGGTTTCAGTGACAAGGCCAAGCTCTTTTCCCACCTTTTGTATTATCCTGAGGCCCTTTACACCAAGCCCCTGGAACGCGTAAGGCGATGTCCTTGGCTTGTATGCCGAGGCCCTCATTACTTTTATGCCCATTTTTTTGAGCCTGCTGCCGATGCCATAGAGCTGCTCTTCACTCTCAACGCTGCACGGTCCGGCAATCACCACGACATCATTTCCGCCGATCTTCACTCCTTTCACATCAACTATAGTGTTATCAGGGTGCACTTCACGCGATGCCCTTCGGTATGGCTTTTGGATCGGCATGACTTTTTCAACAAAGTCGAGGCTCTCCAGAACATCCTTTTCAATTTTTGATTCATCCCCGATTATCCCCACGATTGTTTTCGTGGTGCCGGGCGATACGTGCACCTTGAGGCCTGCCTTTTTTATAAGGCCGGTCAGGTGGTCAAGCTGCTCTTCTGTAACACCTTTGCCCATCACAACTATCATATCCGATCCTCTCCTTTCACCTTCAGTAATTCCTGAGCTATAGCGTCAGCATTCATCCTGTACTTTTCCAATAGTTCGGCAGGCTTTCCCGATTCTGCAAAGCTTCCCCTGAGCCCGACCCTTGCAAGGCGGCAATCAATGCCTTTTTCCGCAATGACTTCGGCCACAGCGCTTCCAAGCCCGTTTACCGTGCCATCCTCAGCGCTCACAACAGCGCCTTTCCTGCACTCTTCCCCGACAGCCTTTGAATCAAACGGGGAAAGGAACGGAACATTGAGCACCGAAACCGACAGGCCTTTCCCCTTCAGGATTTCCTGCGCTTTCATTGCCTGCTCGACAAGGCCCCCGGTTGCAATAATTGCCCCATCAGCCCCTTGCGCCAAAACAACCGCTTTCCCTATTTTCATTTCAGGGACGCCTTCATAAAATATTGCGGTTTTCTCCCTGCATGTGCGCATGTAAAAAGGCCCTGCATTTTCATACATGGCATAAGTTGCCGCAACAGTCTCATAATAATCTGCCGGGCATATTACGGTAAAATTTGGCATGCTCCTCATTATTGCAAGGTCCATTATTTCCTGCCCGGTAGGCCCGTCCTCTCCGGTTAAGATCCCGCCATGGCTGCCGACAATTTTGACATTGGTTTTGGAGTATGCGACACTGATCCTTAGCTGGTCAAGGCCGCGGTTCACCACAAAGCATGCAAAAGAGCTTGCAAACGGCACCTTCCCGCTCAAGGCAAGGCCCGCTGCCATCGAGACCATGTCAGCTTCCGAAATCCCGACATATTTGAACCGGTCGGGGAATTTTTTCCCGAACACTATTGATTTCGTGCTCTTTGCAAGGTCGGCATCAATAGCCACTATATCCTCGTGCTTTTCCCCAAGCCCGAGCAGCGCATCGCCATAGCCATCCCTTGTTGCAACCTTTTCACCGAGTTTATATTGTGCTATCGCCATCCTAAAACCCCTTCCTTAAAAATCCAGTTCCTTCACCTGTGTCAAATGAGTGTATCATTTCAGCACCTTCAATGCCTCTATGTATTGTTCATTGGTCAGCGCCTTCCCGTGCATGTCAGGGGTGTTTTCAATGAATTTCACTCCCTTGCCCTTGATAGTCTTTGCGACAATGCACACCGGCTTGCCTGATACCCTTGCCTTCCCAAGGGCCGGCACGATTTCCTCGAACCTGTGGCCGTTGATCTTTATCACTTTCCATCCAAAAGCCTCAAATTTCTTGTCAACAGGCTCAACATCTTTTGTCTGGTCAACCCAGCCGTCATTTTGCAAATTGTTGCGGTCAACTATCACCGTGACATTATTGAATCCGAAGAAAGGGGTTGCCATAATCGCTTCCCAGCACTGGCCTTCCTGCAGTTCCCCGTCCCCAAAGAGCACATACATGTGGTGATCTTTCCTGTCAAGCCTTGCAGCATAAGCCATGCCGTTTGCAACAGAGAGCCCCATTCCAAGGCTGCCGGTTGATATTTCAACCCCCGGCGTCTTTGTCCTGTCAGGATGGCCCTGCAACATCGAATTGATCTGGCGCAGGTGCTTTAATTCCCCGCGGTCAAAATAGCCCGCTTTTGCAAGGCACGCATATAGCGCAGGCGCGCCATGCCCCTTGCTCATTATGAAGCGGTCACGATCAGCCCACTGAGGGTTTTTAGGGTCATGCTTCATGAGCTTGAAATAGAGCGCAGCCATTATGTCAATGCATGAAAAGCTTGTGGTAGGATGCCCCGATCCTGCAATTGTAGTCATTTCCAGTATATCTTTGCGCAGATCGTACGCGATTTTCCTGAGCCTTTTGACTTCATCCTTTCCAATAGTTGCCATTTCACGATTCCTCCAGTGAATTTTCAGGGTAGCTGCCCAAAATCCTCAGAAATCCTGTGTTTTTCTTCATTTCCAAAAGTGCCTGCGACACTTTTGCATCCTCCACAAAGCCTGAGAAATCAACAAAGAACACATATTCCCAGTTTTTTACCGCAGTTGGCCTTGACTCGATTTTTGTCATGTTGATGCCAAAATTTTTGAGCGGCTCGAGCGCCATGAAAAGTGCCCCGGACTCGTTTTTTGTTGTAAAAACAATGCTTGTCTTTGACTTTGCGCACTTCCCCGGCTTCCCCTTGCCTATCACAAGAAAGCGCGTGATGTTATTTGCCTTGTCCTGTATATTTGCTGCAACAATATTGAGGCCGTAATGGGCCGCGGCGTAGACGCTTGCAATGCCGGCTGATTTCACGTAAAGCTGGGCTGCCTCGGCGCTCCTAGCAGTTGATGAAACTTCAATAAGCTCGGCGTGCGGCAGATTCTTTGAAAGCCATTCCCTGCACTGCGTGAGTGCCTGCGGGTGGGAGTACACTTTCTCGATATCATTGAGCCTGCACTTTGAAACAAGGTTATGCCTCACTTCTTCCGCAAGCTCTTCGATGATATTGAGGGGTGAGGAAACGAACATGTCATAAGTGTAGGCGACGCTTCCGCCCACCGAATTTTCAACCGGCACTACCCCAATGTCTGCTTCCCCCTTTTCAACGGCCCAGAAAACGTCCTTGATTGAATCAAAACCCAGATACTGCGCGCCCTTGCCAAAATGCCTTGCAGCCGCGCTGTGGGAGAAAGTCCCCTGCGGCCCGAGGTATGCAACCTTTACGGGCTTTTGCATCTTGCGCGAAATGCTGAAAATCTCGCGGTAAATTGTCTCAAGGTCTTCATTTGGCAAAGGTCCGCTGTTTTTTGCCTTGAGGCCTGAAATTATCCCGTTTTCACGGCTCGGGTCATAAACCTCATCATTCGAGAGCTTTTTTTCCTTCCCGATCTCAATCGCAAGCTTTATGCGCCTGTTGAGCAGCCCCACAAGGCCCTGATCGATTTTGTCAATTTCGCTGCGTGCCTGGTCCATTTTCATCAAAATTCCCGTTCCAAATCCCTTACTTTCCATTGCATTGTTTCCCTTTGCTTTCCCCTAACTTCGTTCCACGTATCCCTATGCCTTCCAAAACCGCCCCTCGATTCAAAATTTACGGGGCAAAATTACCAAAAGTAAAAATAGGAATAAGCGGAAAAACTATAAGCCCCAGCGCTTTGGCTGGCGCACTTTGCAACCCTGCCAATTGCCGAAACCATATTAAAAGTAAAACCGGTAAGGAATATAAATATGTTTGCTTGGCAAAAACCACAGGTTTTTTGGAACCTGCCCAAAGGTGAATGAATTGCAGCGAAGGGCTCGGGCCCGCAGAAGGCTGTGCTAAAAAAGTTCAGGAAACCGCTGCGAGCACCGCCGCAATTGATATGATGCTAAACAGCGTCCCTATGAGCACTGCACTTGCCGCATTGTGCGGGTCTGCGGAGAACTTCTCATTGAGCACATAGCTGTTCACTGCAGGAGGCATCACTGAGAGCAAAAGCACAACCGATGCCACAACGCCTTCGAGCGCGAATATTTTCACGAACACAAAGCCCGCAATCCCCCCGACCACGATCCGGGAGAACACTGCAAGAAGCGGCACTTTGAGCGCTGCCAGCTCCAGTGTCACAAGCCTCCCTCCGAGAGCAAGGAGCGCAAGGGGGATTGTTGCCGAGCCAACCATGCTCAGGGCATCAATGAGCGTGACTGGAAGAGGAACAGCAGTGAAATTGAATAGCAGGCCGAGGAAAATCACATAAATGAGCGGCAATGAAAACACCGCCTTTATTCTCCCCTTAACCGTTTCCCCCTTATTGTGCACAAGGAAAATGCCAAGGGTGAAAAGCAGTATTGTCTCAACGGTGTCAAAGATTATCGCTTTCTGCAAGCCTATCTCCCCAAGCGCAAAAAGCGCGACAGGATAGCCAAGGTACCCGGAATTCATGAACATGGAAGGCAATATGATCCCTGAATTTTTATACCCGATCGCGCTGAAAGCAAAGAATGCAAAAATTCCTGAGGCAAACATCACGGCAATGGCAGCAAGAGTTAAAATGTAGAGCTCTGAAGCATAAATTCTGTGCGAATAGAGGGCAACAAATATGAGCGCAGGCCCTGTGACATATAACACGAGATCGGAAATATTTTTGTGGTCAAAGCCTATCGTTTTCTGGAAAATCGCGCCAACGGCCATAACCCCGAAGGCAACAAGGACCGGGTCAAGGAACATGCTAAAAATACGAAAGGCAAAAGGATTTTTAACGCATAAGGATTATTCTAGACAGATGCCGCGCAAATCAAGGAAAATAATCTGCGTAAACTCGGAACACAGGAACCCAAAATTATTCGGAGTTGCTTTAAGGGGGCTTAAGGCCGGGTTCATGCGCAGATTTCCCGATAGCAACAATGCCAAATTTTATTATATCCCGCAGGAGAACACATGGGTAATCAAGACTATTGATAGGGATAATTACCAGCGCCTGTATGAAATCAGCCGGATAAATGGGAAAATAAATTTCTCGTTTGCAGGCTATTTTGACCCCACATTTGATACCAGGGAAATTTTCAAGATGGCTCTTAGGGGAAAGGGCCTTGGTTTAGCCGCATTGAAGGATCATCTTAGGCTGGCTGCGCTGCAGGGAAAGGAAACAATATTTCTGAATTCTGCCCGCAGATCGGCTTTGCTTATGTTCCTGAGAAACGGTTTCACAGTTGACCTGAAGGCTAGCGCCGGCGCATTGGGAGCTATGAAAATCAGAAGCCAGGCCGGGCTGATGCAATTGCTCAAAAGGCGCCAAACGCCCGAGGATTTATCAAGGATTTGCGGGCAAAATTTGATCCAGATCAAAAGGGAGATCCGGAAAAATCCCTAATTTAGGCGTTAGTCCCCGCGCTGAATAATCTCCTTGGCCACGAGCTTTCCCATTTCGTTCGTGCCTACAAGCTTTTTTCCCTCGCTCATAATGTCTTTTGTGCGGTTGTGCTCAATTACGGCTTCAACCGCCCCTTCAATGTCTTTTGCCCCTTCCTCAATACCGAATGTGTAGCGCAGCATCATAGCCCCGCTTAGAATTGTTGCAATAGGGTTTGCAACATCCTGCCCCGCATACTTTGGGGCTGAGCCATGGATAGGTTCATACAGGCCGAATTTGCCATCGCCCAAAGACGCTGAAGGCAGCATGCCAAGCGAGCCTGTGACAATGGAACTTTCATCGCTCAAAATATCCCCAAAAAGGTTTCCCGTTACAATAACATCAAACTGCCTCGGGTTCTTTACTATCTGCATCGCGCAGTTGTCAACGTACATATGCTCAAGGGAAACATCGGAAAACTGCTTGTGGACATTCTCAACCTCGCTCCTCCACAAAACGCTCGCGTACAAAACATTCGCTTTATCGACAGAAGTCACCTTATTGCGCCTTGTGCGCGCAAGCTCGAATGCCTTTTTTGCAATCCTCGAAACTTCAGGACGGGAATATTTCATCAGATCGCTCCTCCACGTATCCTTTTCATCAAGGTCCTTTTTGCCAAAGTAAACATCGCCTGTAAGCTCGCGCACGGTGACAAAATCAAAACCATCACCTATGATCTCGCGCTTCAAAGGCGAGGCATCGATGAGCGCGGGGAATATTTTTGCAGGCCTTATGTTTGCATACAGATCAAAAATCTTCCTAAGCGGAAGCAGGGCTCCGCGCTCGGGCTGCCCTGCGGGAGGCAATTTGTCCGCGCGCGGGTCCCCAACAGCGCCAAGCAGTATTGAATCGGAATTCCTGCACAATTCAAGCGTTTCAGCAGGGAGGCACTGCCCCTTCTTCTCGTACCCTGCATAACCGACATATGCGTGCTCGAATTCAAGGCCAATAGAGTGCTTGTCCGAAACGGCTTTGAGGCACAAGACAGCCTGCTGAACTATTTCAGGGCCGATGCCATCGCCTGCCAAAACCGCGATCTTCCTATTCAAGGCCATGGTGCTCCTCTCCAATTATTTTGCCTTTAATCGTCCTTAAGTTGCCGTCCAGCATAAATCGCTCTTTTTGGAAGCGGTATACCCTCATAAAAACCCTTTTCCGGCCAAAGCCCTCATGTGATACCACCATAAGGGCTGATGGCCTAAATTCTGCGGGAGTTTTTAAAAAAAGAGCAGCCATCCTAGCAGCGAACTCCTCAGGATTCCTGTTCCCAATATCGATTGGCCTGCCTTTTTGGGCAGCCTCGAATGCCAATGCCAATTTTGAATCATGGATATGGCGCCCCAACCTAGGCGTGGATTCTTGAAAATAACATTTTGGCATCGACGTTCTTTTCCGATGTTCATCCCTGCCGGGATTAGGCCTGTGTGGTGGCACCATTATATCGCTCCAGTAAAATCCATTTTCAAAACCTATTTCTTTTTGAACAGCGCCCGTATCTCCTTTCCCACTACCTCAATTTCATGGGCGTTCTGCTCCCCGCGCAGTTTCTTGAAATTCTTGAGGCCTCCCCTGTACTCGGCAATCCATTCTGTTGCAAACTTCCCGCTTTCAACATCCCTCAAAAGCTCCTTCATGCGCTTTTTGGTTTCAGGCGTGATTATCGCCTTGCCGCGCGTCCTTCCGCCATACTCGGCAGTATTTGAAACGACGTGCCACATATGCGACATCCCGCCCTCATAGACGAGATCCACAATCAGCTTCATTTCATGCAGGCACTCAAAATATGCCATTTCAGGAGGGTATCCTGCTTCAACAAGCACTTCAAACCCTGTTTTGATAAGTTCAGACAGGCCCCCGCAGAGCACTGCCTGCTCGCCAAAGAGGTCCTCATAGGTTTCCTGCTCAAAAGTGCACTCAAGAACGCCGGCACGCGTAAAGCCGCATGCCTTTGCCATTGCAAGCGCGGTCCTTTTCGCCCTGCCGCTTTTGTCCTGCTTTATTGCAATGAGCGCTGGAACGCCAAACCCTGCAACAAACTGCTTGCGCTCCTCGGTCCCGGGGGCTTTCGGGGCAACCATTATAACGTCAATATCGGCAGGAGGCTTGATGAAGCCATAGCAGATGTTGAACCCGTGGGAAAAAGACAAAGTCTTGCCCTTTGAGAGGTGCTGCTTTATCTGCCTTTCATAAACTTCGCTTTGCACTTCATCTGGCATCAGCAGGTGTATTATGTCCGCTTTTTTTGCAGCTTCATCAACCTCAAAAACCTTGAACCCGTAATCGAGCGCCTTCTTGGCGCTCTCGCTGCCCTTGCGCAATCCCACTATCACATCAAGGCCCGAATCCTTCATGCACATTGCCTGCGCCGCGCCCTGCGCGCCATACCCGATCACTGCAACGGTCTTCCCCGCCACATCCTTCAGGTCGGCATCCCTGTCTTGCATCAATTTGAGCTGTTTTGATTCTGCTTTCATCCCCAAGACCTCCATAAGTCATAACACCAAAATGGCATTCGAGCCCGAGCGCGAAATGCCCAAAATCCCGATTTCCTTTTTCGCAAATTCCAGAAATTTCTCTATAACGGCCGGATTGTCCACGACCTCCACAATTGCAAATCCATTATTCTCCTTAAGAACCTTTACATTGAACCCCGAGAGCTTTTTCGCCATGTCTTTGGAGCTTTTCAGCCTCACTAGGCACAGCTCGCGCTCGGCGACATCCCCTGAGCGCGCCATTTCAATGCTGATCACATTCACGAGCTTCCCAAGCAGGTCCCTGGCGTTCATGACCTCGCTTTCCTCGCCCATAATCGAGAGCGTGATGAGGGCTTCGCCGCCCTCGAGGTGCTTTCCAACGCACACGGAATTGATGTTGTAGCCTTTCCTTGCAAGAAGAGTTGCAATCCTTGCCATGACCCCCTTGTTGTTATCAACAACGATCATCAGGTAAAATTTTTCTCCAGCCACTTTTCCACCAACCCCAAAATCCCTTTTTTAAACATCCATATCAATGAAAAACTTTTAACTTTTACACTCCCCGAAATTTTTCAACCCTTATTTTAAACCAATTTTTCAATTTTTATATTTTAGCCTTTCCCGATGCCCGGCCTGCAATTCATTTGCTGAAATACTCCCTGCTGATTTTTTCACCCCTCATCTCGCTGTTTGTCGCGCCTGCAGGGACAATCGGCAGCACGATCTTGTCGCTGTGCACCAGCACATCAACAACAACGGATTCCTCAGCCCTGAGCGCACGCTGCAGGGCCGGCGCGATTTCAGAAGGGCGTTCCACATTTATCCCTTCAAGCCCGAATGCGGCCGCAAGCTTTGTGAAATCTGGCACCCTGCCAAGCCACACCTGTGACCTCCTGCCCTCATAGAACATGTCATTCCATGCGCGCACCATGCCAAGGTAGGAATTGTTCATTATCACGTTTATGGTCTTGATGCCGTTCACCTTTGCCGTTGCAAGCTCCTGGTTTGTCATCGCAAAGCTGCCATCACCGTCAATATCAAAAACCTCATTTTCCGGCATCGCGACTTTTGCGCCGATTGCGGCAGGAAGCCCGAATCCCATCGTGCCAAGCCCGCCTGAAGTGATGAGCCGGCGCGGCTTTGCAAACTTTATGAAATGGGCAACATCCATCTGGTGCTCGCCCACGCCCGTTGCAACTATGGCGTCAGGGGTGAATACCTTTTGCAGCTCAAACATGAGCTTGCGCGGGTCAATGGGCGTTGAATCAATGTCATTTTCAATCGGGTACTCCTTTACAAGCCTAGCGAGCTTTTCATTCCACTCAGCGCTCTTTGGCCGCATTTTCCCAATCAGCTCGGCCATATAGGCAAGTATCTCCTTTGCATCCCCAAAAATGCCCAGCTCCGCCTTCCTGTTCTTGTGGATCTCGCTTGGATCAATTTCAATATGGATCACTTTCGCCTCGGGGGCAAAGCCGTCAAGCCTGCCGGTTACCCTGTCATCAAACCTTATCCCTACGGTAAAGAGCACGTCGCATTTCTGTATCGCATAAAGCGCGGGGGGATTGCCATGCATGCCGGTCATGCCCAAAGAGAGCGGGTGGCGCTCGTCAAAGACGCCCTTCCCCATCAAAGTGCTTGCAACAAAAATATTGAGCGTTTCAGCAAGGCTCCGCAATTCCTGCGAGCAGTCAGCATGAACCGCGCCGCCGCCAACAAGCAGTACCGGCCGCTGGCTTTTGAGCAAAAGCTTTGCAGCCTCTTTTGAAGCTTCCTTGTCAAAGCCACTAACAACTGCATACCCTTTGAGCCGAAGGGGCTTTGGATCCACTACCTCTTTTTGCTGCACGTCCTTTGGCAGCTCAATATAAACGGGCCCCGGCCTGTTTGTGGATGCGATCATGTATGCCGCATCGGCCATGCAGTCAATCTCATCAGGGCTCCTTAGCTGGAAATTGTGCTTTGTAATGGGGGTTGTGATCCCCATGAGGTCGGCTTCCTGAAAAGCGTCCCTGCCTATTAGGCTCGTTACAACCTGTCCGCCGATAGCAACAATTGGCACTGAATCCATGAAAGCGTCGGCAATCCCTGTCACAAGATTAGTTGCCCCCGGGCCGCTTGTCCCAAGGCAAGTGCCCACTTTCCCTGATGCCTTCGCATAGCCTTCAGCCATGTGCGCCCCGCCCTGCTCATGGCGCACAAGGATGTGCTGCAATCCCTTGTCATGGTAGAGCTCATCGTAAAAAGGTATCACGACGCCACCGGGAATCCCGAACATGTGGCGCACGCCGTTGCGCTTTAGCGCCTCAAGAAAAGCCTTTGACCCCTTCATGAATATTCCACTCTCACAATTCTTCCTGCTATACAATTATAAATTATTTAATGGCAAATCCTTTCTGCCGCCCATGGCCTTTGCAGCAATTGCCACGATTTCATCATCTTTAAGGCCCTTTTTGCCCGCAGCAGCCTCTTTTATCCCTGAAGTGATTGCTGCAAGCTCATTTTCATCCGGCTCAATGCCGTTTTTTTTCAAAAAGTCTGCGATCGCGGCCCTTCCAGAGAGCTTTCCGATCACAAGCTCTGTTTCCTTTCCGATCATCTTTGGGTTCATGATCTCATACACCTCGCGATTCGAGAGTATCCCATGCTGGTGCACTCCGGATGCATGGGCAAAGGCATTCCTGCCAACAACGGCCTTGTTCGGCTGGACGGGAATGGACGTGAGTTCGCTGACCATTTTGCTTGTACTGTAAATTTCCCGCAGGTTGATATTTGTTGCCGCATTGAAAAAGCGTTCACGCGTGTGGATGTTCATCACAATTTCCTCAAGTGCAGCATTGCCGGCGCGCTCGCCGATACCATTGACGGTACATTCAACCTGCCCTGCACCTGCCATCACGCCTGCAAGGCTGTTTGCAACGCTTTGCCCCAAGTCATTGTGGCAGTGCGTGGAAACCGTGACTGAATCATTGTAGCCCGGGGTGTTTTCAATTACGCCTTTAATGAGCGCCCCATACTCTGAAGGCTGCGTGTAGCCGACAGTATCGGGAATATTGAGTGTTGTTGCGCCCGCATGGATGGCCTTCTCCAAAACAGTGTAAAGGAATTCAGGCTCGCTCCTTCCCGCATCCTCGGGGGAAAATTCAACCTCGTCGCACAGGCCTGCAGCATACCCTACGCATTTTTCAGCCTCTTTAATGACCTGCCCAGGCTCCATTTTCAGCTTGAATTTCATGTGGATCGGTGAAGTTGCAATGAACACGTGGATCCTCGATCTTTTAGCCCCTTCAAGCGCCTTTGCCGCAATGTCGATGTCCTCTTTGCGGCAGCGGCCAAGGGCGCAAACAGCGGGTTTGCCTATAATGCTAGATATTTCCTTTACCGCATTAAAATCGTCATTGCCAGCAGCCGGAAAGCCCGCTTCGATGATATCAACATTGAGCTTTTCAAGCTGCCTTGCAATAATCACCTTCTCTTCACTTGTTAGTGCCGCCCCGGGGGTCTGCTCGCCATCGCGCAGAGTCGTGTCAAAAATCCGGATAACCCTTTTTGCCATCCAATCCACCCATGCCACTTTTTTGCAGCTTTCCGCATTTCCTGCCTGTGCATATCAAAAAGCAGCCCTAAGGACTTCTGAAAGGTTTTATCGCCGCCCCCCAGAAGAAGAAATTTTGTCAGGGAGCTTTAAGCTAGCAACACAAGGCCAAGCAGTCCAAGAAGGACGGAACCTTGCAATGTATTGCTAAAATGCATGAAAAGATTATGTTGATTGAATATTAAATAACTTTCGGTGTAGCTGAGAGGGAAAAAAACAGCGGTTCAAAGGATTTTTCCTAAATTTTTCAGGCTATTTCCAAAGACCAATGATTTTGCATTCTTTTTTGGCTTTCTTTGCGGCTTTTCATCCGCATACCCGAAAAAAGTCACGAGCACGATTTTTTGCCTCGCACTGAGCCCTATCATTTCCCCAAGCAGCTTTTCAGATTCCCTGTCCATGAGTATCGTGACAGACGGCAGGCTTGCAAGCCCCATAGATTGCGCTGCAAGGAACATGTTTTGTATTGCCATGGCGCAGCTGGTCATTTTCCCGAAATCGGAATCCTCACAAACGACAACTATCGGCGTGGCTTTTTCAACAAAGGATGTGTCCTGCGCATATAGCCCGAGCTTCACGCGCGCAGCAGTGTAAACTCCCCTCAACCCCTTTTTTTGCGCGGCATCCTGCAGCACGACAAATTTCCACGGCTGTGAATTCAATGATGATGGGGCGGTAACTGCCGCATTGATTACCTTTTCTATCTGCCCTTTTGTAAGTTTTTTTTCCCTGAATTTGCGCACGCTCTGCCTTGAGCGCATGAGTGAATAGAGCGCAGGATATCCCGTTTTCATGCCTGCTCACTTTTCAACAAAGTCAAGCCACTTTGAGTATCTGCTGTCCTTTCCATGGACTATGTCGAAGAATTTTGCCTGAAGCTTTTTTGTGGCCGGCCCTACCTTCCCTTCACCTATCATGCGGTCATCGACTTCACGCACAGGGGTCAGTTCAGCGGCAGTGCCAGTGATGAAGCACTCGTCTGCAATATAGAGCTGGTCGCGCGTAAAGGTCTGCTCTGAAATCCTGAGCCCCTCATTTGCCGCAATTTCCATGATGCTCTTCCTTGTTATCCCTTCAAGCGCATTTGTTGCAGGCGGGGTTATTAGCTCTCCGCTGCGCACGATGAAAATGTTCTCGCCTGAAGCTTCCGCAACAAAACCATTGGCGTCGAGCACGAGCGCCTCCTCATACCCTGCATTGAGGGCTTCCATTTTTACAAGCGTGCTGTTTGCATATGATCCAGTGGTCTTGGACTTTGTCATGGATGAATTGACAGTCGGCCTTGAATATGAGGAAATCTTTGCCCTAATCCCGTTCTTCAATCCTTCATCCCCAAGGTATGACCCCCATGGCCATACCGCAACTATTGAATCGACAACGCAGCCTGTTGTCGCAAGGCCCATCTTGCCGTAACCGTAATAGACGAGTGGCCTGATGTAGCACTCGCGCACAGCGTTCTTTTTCACACTGTCCCTGCACGCATTCTCATAATCTGCCTGCGAGTAGGGGAGTTTCATCTGCATTATGTGCGCGCTGTCCACAAGGCGCTTTATGTGATCTTTCAGGCGGAAGATCGCAGGGCCCTTTGGCGTATCATAGCACCTGATACCTTCAAAAACACCGGTTCCGTAATGCAAAGTGTGCGTGAGCACATGTATCCTTGCATCGTTCCACTTCACCATCCTGCCGTTCATCCAGATGAATTGCGTCTCCTCCACTCAAAACCACCTAACAATTAAAAATTGCGCAATTATTAAAAAGCCCATTACCCCCACAAAGGCCAATGCTGTGTTGCATAATTACGGAAACCAAACAAATCCGACTTTTACGATTCGTCTTATGGCCTTACAGGGGCCTGACCAGTTAGACGTCCTGACAAAAAAAGGGCAGTTTTTGGGAGTTATGCAACAGGGCAAAGGCCAATTAGGTTAATTAAAGCGGCATACAATACACATACATGGCTTTGGGATCCGCAATGAAAAAAATCGTGGCTTTAACGGCTTATGATTACCCTTCAGCATCCATTGCAGACCGCGCGGGAGTTGACATCATACTTGTCGGGGATAGCGCCGCAAATGTTGTCCACGGGATGAAAAGCACGCGCGAAATCACACTGGCGCAGATGATATCGCACGTGAAAGCGGTGCGCGCCGCAAAGCCAAAGGCGCTCGTTGTTGCGGACATGCCATATGCCTCAGATTCCGCGCCGAAAAAAGCCCTCGAAAATGCCCAAAAATTCCTCAATGCTGGGGCGGACGCAGTGAAAATTGAAGGGATGAAAATTGCTGCAATAGAACTGCTGCACAAAAGCGGCATTGACGTTATGGGCCACCTTGGATACCTGCCGCAAACAGATGAGAAGCCAAAAGTGAAGGGGCGCGAAGAAGCGGAAGTGCAAAAGCTCATTGCCGATGCAAAAAAGCTCGCAAAGGCAGGGTGCTCATGGATAGTGCTCGAGCTTGTGCCTGAGCAGGTTGCAAAAAAAATCACCGAGAGCATAAGCGTTCCTACAATCGGCATTGGCGCCGGAAGGTATTGCTCGGGGCAGGTACTCGTATTCCACGACCTGCTTGGATTGAACCCTGATGATGAATTCAGGCCAAAGTTTTTGCGCAGGTACGCAAACCTCAAAGGGCAGGCGGTAAATGCGGTGAGAAAGTACTGCGCAGAGGTAAGGTCTGGTGAATTCCCGCAAAAAAATAACACCTATTAAAATTATATATTTGAAAGCTATTACATAAATGGATGCCAAATCAACATCAACCTAAAAGCC
>DUGC01000062.1 GCA_013331625.1 Candidatus Iainarchaeum sp.
GGTCTGTGACCGGTGGTTGTTTAAGAAAACCGGAAGAACGCAAGGTTTTTGATTAAACGCAGCTCACTTGACCTGCATAAGCGACCTGTTCGCGCGGTCGGAATCGCGGTCGCATCCTTTGCATTCATCAATGATGTCGAGCATTATGCGCCTGTTGTTGTTTGCAGCGAGGATTTCAGGGCCTTCTGCATTCATTTTGCGCAGCGATTCGAACCTTTCAGCATACATGTCATACATTGCCTTGAGCGCTGCCTGAACCTGTGTCCTCTCGGGGGCCTTCTCGCTCAGGTTGGTGTGGAGCCTTGACCTTCCCATGCAGAGCACGCAGTGCTTTTTGATGTGCGAGCGCAGTTTGCGCTCCCTTTCATTGAGTTCCTCTAAACCCATGCTATATACTACATCCAAGGCTCTATTTAATGTTTTTTGGGTTTTTAAATGTCTTTGGTGGGCCCTGTCTATAACGTTTCAGGCCTGAAAGCCCCCATCCTGTTTGCGCCTTTTGATCAATAGATTGGCCGGCAAGTGTAATTATTGCCCCTGCAATTTGGGAAATCGCCACCGCAATAATTTTCGCTGTCAGACACTACGGCTTTCCTTGGTTGCCCGCTTTTGTCAAACTGGCAATTTTGCGTGCCGTCAATTGCTGCATTTTGGTTTCATAGCGTTCTTGCATAAGCTTTTGGCATGTATTAGAAGGGCTAATCTGCACTGGCAAGAAATTGAAAAAAAAGGTATGAAGGGATGGCTTTACGCCACCACTTCTATGTTGAGCCTCTTTTTAAGCTCCCTGTACCTGTTCCTGATCGTGACTTCCGTCACGCCTGCAACGTTTGCGACTTCCTTTTGTGTCCTGCGCTCGCCTTTGAGAAGGCCTGCGATGTACACTGCTGCAGCCGCAACTCCGGTTGGCCCGCGCCCTGAGATGAGGCCGTTCTTTATTGCCTCCTCAAGTATCTTCCTTCCCTCTTCCTGAACCTCGCCTGAAAGGTTGAGTTCGGAAGCAAACCTTGGGATATAATGTATAGGGTTTGTGAGCGGGATATCCAGCTTGAGTTCGCGCACCAAAAACCTGTAGGTCCTGCCTATTTCCTTTTTTGTCAGGCCTGAGGCTTCAGCCATTTCGTTTAATGTCCTTGGGACATTGTAGTTCCTGCACACGGTGTATAGCACAGCGGCAACAACTGCCTCGATGAGCCTTCCGCGTATAAGCCCCTTTTTTACGGTCTTCCTGTAGAGCAGTGCCGCGGCTTCAATGAGCTGTTCGGGCGTATTAAGGTAACTTGCAATCCTTCTGAGTTCAGTTAGCGCTATTGAGAGGTTCCTTTGCATAGATGAGCTTATTGAGGCCCTCTTATGCCACTTTATGAGCCTATACATCTGCGCCCTTGACTTTGAGGAAAGCTTGTTGCCCCTAAGGTCGGTTCCGCGCCGGTCAATCATCGTGACAAGCCCCTTGTTGAGCTTGACGTATTTCATCGGAGAGCCTGTCCTTGCGCGCTCTTCCATCTGGTCGGAGTCAAAGCTCCTCCATTCCTTTCCAAAATCCACTTCGTCTTCCGAAAGCACGAGGCCGCAGTTACCGCAGACAATCTCGCCTTTCTCCTCATCCCTGTTTATTTTTGTGCTGCTGCATTCCGGGCATTTGACATCTGCCATCCAAAATCACTCCGTTTTTACCGTTCCCCCCACAGGAACATAATCCATCATGCCGGTTAATAGGTCTCTAAGAAAGAGTGCATGAGAACTAATATACTTGCTACCCCCATCCTTTATAAACTTTCCGGTAGCGTTTTCGCAAGGAAGCTATTTTTCAAAAATAGTTATTTTCCTTCTTCCCTGCCCTTCTCGGCCTTCTTTTGCCTCTTTTTTGGCCTTGGCTTTCTCCTCTTTTAAAGGAACGTAATCTTTAACAATTATCCCGTGGATCTGGCCGTCCTGCCCTGGCCTTGAAGTCACTTTTGCATAACTTTCCGCATTCCCGTCCCTGACACGAATGATTGCGCCCTTGGTGATTATGTTTCTCCTTGCAAACTGGCTGTCGGCGTCGTTTTGGATCACTGAGAGGATTTCAAGCTTTTTTGCCTTCCCTTTTTCAATAATCTGGGCATATTTTCCAAGCCGCAGCTTGGTTTTAGTGGTATTTCCCTGCCCTTCAACAGTAATGTTTTCGATGTCATCATCGCTCAGGGCAATGGTTGTAAGTGTCGGGTCCCCCCCTTTCCAGGCCAGCTTTTTGTCTGAGCGCCTATTGGTCGTCCTCACGCCGCCTGAAATCTTTCTGGGACTTTTCATATGCCACTGGGTCATTCCAACACATCCATGTTAAGCTTTTAATAGCAGATTCTGTTTTAATTTAAAGCATGGTTTCCAAAATTGTGGGAAAACTCACATTTGAGATCCTGACTGGCAGGATAACTACTGATTCATATAGCACGACTATTAAAAAGCTAACGTTTCTGCAGGAAAGCTCGCTTGTCCAGCTTGCCTCGTGCAGGGCAATTGCCGGCATGAGGCATGTTGAGGCGGGAATTGAGCATTTCCTGTCGGCTTTGGAAACAGGCAATGTGTTCACAAGGCAGCCTTCGCTTGAGCTCTTGATATGGCTCTTTGGCAGGAAGCAGATTCCAAAAGCGCTTGAGATGGCAAATTTCAGGCAGGGGGAACCTCTTTTACTTATTGTTGCGCTTGGAAAGGGAAGTTCCAAGGCGCGGCAGGTGGAAAAAATTTTGAAGAAGCTAAATTTTATAGTTGATAAGCAGCTACTGTGGGAGCTGGGGAAAAACAGGCAGGAGCTCATGGCGCTCTATGGCATTAACAAAAGAGAAATCGGGGCGCTCGCAGACCTTGAGAACCCGCTTGAGGACCTCGTGATCGAGAAAATCTCAATGGTGGCGCTGGAGGGATGAAATGAAAAGGCGTGTTCCAATTTCAAGAAGGTCTTTTTTTAAGAAGGCCGCGCTCGGTACTGCGTCACTGCTGGCGTTAGGAGCCGGTGGTATCTATACAGTGAAGCGTCTGAGGTTTCGGAACTGGCAGAACAATGTACACCTTGATTTTGTTTTTGGAGTGCATAGATCTGTGGCACGTGGATTGCAATATGCCAAGGAGATCGACCGTGCGGCAGCAGAAGGAGAACCCTACCACTTTGTTGTCATGGAAAATTGGAATATGGGGGCAAAGCAAAGGGCGGGATGGGAAAAAGACTGGAACAATAAAATAGAGGGTCTAAGAAAACAGCACAAAAGCCTGATTGAAAGCGGTGAATTTGGATCAAGGCATAAAGCATTTTTGGATGCTGACCTTTCTGCAGATCCTATGCAAAAAGAGTTCCTTGAAGAGATGTTCACAGCTGCGCTAAAGCACGGCCTGATCATAAAGGCCTCAGAGCAACACGGTCCGCGCGATCTTGAAATTATAACTGGCTCTTATGAAAAGTACAAAAATGCCTTCAATGCAGATCTGACAAAACCTACTGCGCATTTAATCAGGCAGATCAGTGAAGGCGTACAGGCTCTTGCAACGCATGTTGATGTGCGCAACACAAATATTGCAAGGACGATTCCGCTGCTGGCTGCGGAGATCAGGAGAGAAAGGCCGGAGCTGAGGGGCAAAATTCTGCGCGGGATTGTCCAGTTGGGGCGTGGCCATTCCCAGCTCATCAGGCTCATGCCAGATAATTTAAAGAATTTTTCAATTAATCAAAAATTTCTGGCAACTCAATCCGAGCCGCTTTTTAACAGGCTTATGGATGAAAATCTCCGCCGGAAAAACAGCATAGGCTCGCAAATATTTGCCTTGCAGGCCACAATAGGCACCCTGATAACCCCCTCATACAATGCCGCCCTTTCAGATAAGTCACAAAAACATATTGCTAACGCAATATTTGAACGGATCGCAAACCTCAATGTAACTCAATGCAGGCAGATTTTGGATTCTGTCGAGAATAAGGTTTCACAGGAAAGGGCGGTAATTATTCTTAGGAAAATTGGGATAATCTCTATAAATCAGTGATTGTTTCCCTCATCCGTGCCTGGATTTTCCATCTCATCATTACCCTCTCCAAAAGCACCTGCAGGCTCATTTTCCGCCTCATCAAAACCGTTTCCGTCCTTGGGCAAGGGCTTACTTTCTTCCCCCGTCCCATAGTGCGCATTGAGCACCTCATGTACCCTCTTTGCCTTCTTGGGGCCCATCTTCTCGACTTCCTGCAATTCTTTTATGCTCGCGTTCACAATGGAGCGCACCGATCCGAACTTTTTCAAAAGCGCCTTTGCAAGGCTTGGCCCCACGAGGGGGAAACCTTCAAGCACGAACTGCTGCTGCTCTTTTACAGTGAGGCCCTTTCGCCCGATGCGCAGGCGTATTTCATTCTCCTTTCCAAGCTGCTCGCGCTTTGCAATCTGGTAGATAAGCTGCGCGCTTTCGCTGATGTCTTGGGTGTAGAGTATCGGGATGCGGTAGTTTAGCGCAATTGAAGCCAGAACGCCGCGTATCGCATTTTCATGAATGTTGCGAAGCGTGTAGAGTTCGCGCTGCTCCCCTTCCAAGATGAGCAGCGGCGCGGAATAATTGGTTGACATTGCAGTAAGCTGGCCAAAAAGCCGCCCGTCAATTATGGAGCCCAGAAAATCCCCGACGGTTTTCCTCTCAACAACCACCTCATCGCTCAGGATATAATCCCCGACCTCGAGCTGCTTTACATTTATCGCCGCCCCCAGCTCCTTGAGCTTTATTGTCGCGCTTGATGCCTGCTCGCGCGAATCGACATAAATTATCACTTTGTCGCCGTAGCCTTCAGTAAACTTTGTCAGGGTGGTCTGCAGTGCGAGCTTTTTTTCAGGGATTGCCTTTGGCGATTGCATCTGCCGCAGTGTCGAGTGCATTTTTGCCTCCTTTGACCTGCTTGCATAGTAAAATGCCTCGTCGCGCGTGTCGCGGCAAAGAAGGATAATGGCGCGCCCCTCGCTCTTTCTCCCTGTCCTCCCCTTGCGCTGTATCATCCTTATTTCAGATGGCACAGGCTCGTAGAACACGACAAGGTCGACTTCGGGGATGTCAAGGCCTTCCTCCGCAACGCTTGATGCGAGCAGGCAGTTGTATTTTCCGCTCCGCAGCTCAGATATTATCTCGCCCTGCTCTTTTTGCGACAGGCCCTTGTCCTCGCCCTTCGTGGCCTGCCCGACAAAGCGCGCCGCGCGTATGTCCTTGATGCCCTGCAGGTACTGCTCGATTGAGCGGATGTTATCGCGGTAGTGGTTGAATACAATGACCTTGCTTTCGGGGTTTTCATGGAACTGCGCAACCAGAATATGCTTTAGCGCCTCAAGCTTTGGGTGGACCACTTTTTCCCTCATCAGCTCTTCGCAGATTGCCTTGGCCTTCTGGATGTTCTCATCTGCCATCACGGATTTCACTGCGCGTGAAGCGCCGCTGTTCCCGCTCTCCGTAGACATTTTCTGCATATACTCATTGAGCGCGTACGTGCCCTGCGTTTCAAGGAGCGTGAGCGCGTGTGCGACTTTTAGCAATGCTGCAATTTTTGAAGCAGCGGCATACAGTGACGGGGCGGTTTTTCCGCGCTGCAAAAGTTCGTGCCTGATCCTTCCCTGCATCATGAGCATGTCTTTCCTTGAAAAGTATCTTTTCCCGATCCCAAAGCCCAGCTTTTTCATCGCTTCCACTTGCGATTTCTGGAATCTTTCCAAAAGCACTTTTGCTTCAAGGAATTTAAGGGGGAGGTCAACTTTCACCCACTCAACATGGATAGGGTTGACATAATCGCGCACATCCTCGTCAGTATGGGTCTTGATCTCGACGTTTTTGATGAAAAGGTTGCGGCACACGCCCTGTATTTTCTCCTCCTCTCCCCCCGGCGAGGCAGTTAGAGCAAGGATGAGGGGCTTTTTTGCAGTTTTCATGTACTGCTCTGCAATGAACACATAGCTATATTCCCCGATGGCGCGATGACTCTCGTCAAATACCACCAATCCAAAATCAGCAAGGCTTATTTCCCCTGAAACAAGGTCGTTTTGTATGCTCTGGGGGGTTGCGGAAATTATTTTTGCTTTTTCAAATGCAGCCCTCCTCTTTTCAGGGCCCATCGTGCCGGTCATTGTCACAATGTCTTCTGCCGGCCNNAAGGAATTTTTCCAAGCTCCTGGTGTGCTGCACGCAAAGTGGCTTGGTGGGAGCCAAAAAAAGCACTTTGCCCCCCTCTTTTATTATATGGGCGGCGACAAGGATTGCAACAATTGTCTTTCCAAGGGCAGTGGGCGCAACCACAAGCGAGTTCCCTTTCTCAATAATGCGCGCTGCAAGAACTTCCTGATAGAGCTTTGATTCGACAGTTTCGGGCCTGATGAATGCATGGGAAATGAATGCCATGAACCTAAGGGGTGTGAAAACGGTTTTTAAATGGTTGATGAGTTCATTGCCGGTGCAGAATGCATTTACAGGCCTAAATTGCCTGATTAGGCACATTCAGGCCTCACGGAGGCTTAAAACGGTTTATTTATAAAAAAATCGTTAGCAAAAGGTTATTTAGAGGTGGGAGTTTAATGGGGAATCAGATTCTGCCGCTTGCGGCAGTGGATCGCATCATCAGGAAGGCCGGGGCCGGAAGGGTGAGCGAGGATGCAGTAGTCGCGCTTGCAGAAGTGCTCGAAGAGGAAGGCGTGAAAATAAGCCAGCAGGCAAACGAATTTGCAAAGCATGCGAACAGGAAAACTGTCGTGGGCGCGGACATAAGATTGGCACTCAAGCAGGTCAAAGGGTAACTTAGGTTGAGCCCGATGGTTATAATCTCCTCAGCGGGCAACACTGCAGCGCCTGCCTATCTTGTTTTGAAATCCAAAGGGTATGAACTCTTCCGTGACGCTTCAAATCCAAATCTTTGGATTGCACAAAAAGGGAAGAATAAATTCATTGCCGAAAGCACGGTTGAACTTTTAGGCCTTATTTTGATATATGAGTCCCGCGGAGAAAACTGGATGGCCAATGATAAAGAAATTGAGGAATTTTTAAGTAAATAAAACTGATTTATTTCTGGACACTTTACATACTGCACTACCGTGATGAAATAGGTATAACTAATTAATTCTGTTTTTACTTCATCGCTTCCCACATTATCTCATCGCGCGGCTTTACCTCGATCCCCTCTTCTGTGATTGAGAACGGGTGCACTGCCTTGTTGTGGTTCGTTCCACGCATCTTCCTTACAAATATGCTCCTGTTTGGCGGGGTGAAATAGAGAACCACAACGCCGTCAGCGACGAATTCCTCGACACCAAATGCCGAGTAATCGGTCTTACCGCCCTTTGTTTCGGCAATCATCATTGTCGTGCAGCCAAGGTCCTTGAGGCCGTCTGTGAATGTGAAGAGCATGTTCCTTATCTTTCCCTGCTCGGATATCCAGACCCCAAGCGCGGTTGTCGAATCCACCACAAGCCTTTTGCAGCCCATCTGCTTTACAAATCCGGCAATTACAGTGAGTTCCTCCTCAATCTGCTTTTCAACGTTTTCCGAAGTGTGGAGGTTCATCTTGTAGATCTTGAGCAAGCCCGCATCCTGCAATGGCTTTATGTCCCAGCGGAATGTTTCCATGTTCCACACGATGTTTTTGAGGTTCCCTTCAAGTGTGATGTAGAGCCCCGGCTCGTTGTAATATTTTGCGCCTGCATAAAGGTAACTTAGCCCAAAAATGGTCTTTCCTGTGCCCGCGCCGCCCGAGAGCAGCACCGTCGAGCCTTGCGGAAAGCCGCCCGCAACAAGCTCATCAAATCCGCGAATCCCTGTCTTAACCCTGTCCAAAACCATTCCCCCCAAGAGCCCCTATCGCTTTATCCAAAACCTCTTTTTGGGAAAGAGCGTCAGTGTCGATCACAAGATCGAACCTTTCAAGCTGCCCTCCCATTGTGAAGTTGTACAACCTTTGATATAAAGCTTTGGTATCGGCATCGCGCGCCTGCACCTTGGCAAGGACCTCGCTGTAATCGAGCCTGTCGCGATCGCTGACCCTTTTTGCCCTCACCTGCGCGTTCGCATTGAGCCAGATCCGGAACGCTCTCCCTTCATATAAATATGACATTGTCCACGAATCCAGAATAACATTTCCCGCCTTTGCGATTTGCATAAGCTTTTCATCAAGCGCCCTGTCAAGCGAGCCGTCCTGCTGGCGCCTTTTCATGAAATCCCTGGCTTCGCTGCTCTCCCACCAGTCCTGTATTTTCCGGGGCGTCGCATTTTCAAGCGCCTTCACTCCCTTTGCGGCCATCTCGCGAAGGATTGAGGATGCGTGGATCACCCTGATGCCAAGCTCCTTTCCGAGCGAATCTGCAAGCGAGCTCTTGCCTGATCCCGCAAAGCCGGAAACGATGATTGTGGGGCTTGGGCCTGCTAAAAAATGGGATCTTGAATCCTTTTCGGCATTTTTTATATTAATTTCTGCATTGCCTGTGGCTGGTATTTTTTTTACAGTTTTTTGCCCTGTCGCGATCGTTTTGGCGGCCATTTTTCTCAGATAGGAGATAGGGGAAAAGTGTTTAAGAAGGTTTTTGGTGCCATGTGCTTTCATCAGGGTTTTTCCAGTGGCAGGTCAATCTATGCGAGATATCTCTCATTCTGATAACATCACCAGTCCGGATGCTCTGGATCAGTATTTTGGCAATAAGCCGGTCTGCCGCATTCAGTTCCCCGTGCCTTGCAAGGTCAATTATGGATGTGATAATCGCTCTTTTTGTACTTTCAATAGTTTGTAATATCTCAGGCCCGTGGTGTTTTTTCACCAATGGAAGTACAGTGACAAGGCCGCCAACTGCAGTTTCAATACTTTCAGCCCTGCGCTTTCTGAATGCAACCAGTTCCTCAAATGTGTGAAAATATCTTCTTGGCTTTTTTGGGCTAGGTTTTGAATGTTTTATGTGTTGGCTTTTAGGTTGATGTTGATTTG
>DUGC01000042.1 GCA_013331625.1 Candidatus Iainarchaeum sp.
GCTGATATCATCGGCCTGAACTTTTACCCTAACAGCCCGAGATATGTCAGTGCAACCAATGCCGGAAAAATCGCAGATGCATGCCGCGGCAGATGCCTTGTTGCAGGGGTTTTTGTAAATGATACGGTTGAGCGTGTCAGGATGATAAGCGCCGAGGTGGGCCTTGACATGCTGCAGTTTTCTGGCGATGAAATGCCTTCATATTTAAGGGAATTTTCCCTTCCTGCAATAAAAGTCCTGCATATGCGCGATAAAAAAAGCATCCTTGCGGCAAAAGACTATGATATCCGCACAATAATGGTGGATTCGGCAGTTGATGGCCTTTATGGAGGCACCGGAAAAGCATTTGACCATCATGGCCTAATTGATATGAAGGCTCTTGGAGGAAAACAGCTTGCATTTTCAGGAGGCCTTGATGCGCGAAATGTAAGGGGGATAATTAAAGCATTTCGGCCATTCATGGTTGATGTGTGCAGTTCTGTTGAGGTTTGCGCCGGTGTAAAAAGCGCCGTCAGGATGAGGGCATTTGTAAAAAGCGTGAGGTCGGCATTATGAAAGGGATGTTTGGGGGATATGGCGGCCGGTTCGTGCCTGAGACCCTCATGCCTGCGGTGGAAGAGCTTGAGCGCGCATTCAATAAATGCCGCAAGGACCGCAAATTCAATTCAGAGCTCAATGCATTGCTCTCAGGCTTTGTGGGAAGGCCAACGCCGCTCACTTTTGCGCCGCGCCTCTCTTCCCAGCTTGGCTGTAAAATCTACCTGAAGCGTGAGGATTTGTGCCATACGGGCGCCCACAAGATAAATAATGCCCTGGGGCAGGGCCTTTTGGCAAAGTACATGGGCAAAAAAAGGATAATTGCCGAAACCGGGGCGGGGCAGCACGGTGTTGCAAGCGCGGCAGCATGCGCAATGCTTGGCCTTGAGTGCTGCATTTACATGGGCACTGTTGACATGGAGAGGCAAAAGCCCAATGTTTTGCGCATGAGGCTTTGCGGGGCAAAAGTAATTCCTGTTGATAGCGGAACAAGGACTTTAAAGGATGCGATAAATGAAGCAATGCGCGACTGGACTGCAAATGTTAAAGATACGCACTACCTGCTTGGCTCAGCGCTGGGCCCTCATCCATATCCGACAATGGTTTGCCATTTCCAGTCCGTGATAGGGAAGGAATGCCGCAGGCAGGTCCTGAAAGCTGAGGGGAAGCTACCGCGCGCTATTATTGCATGTGTGGGCGGAGGAAGCAATGCGATAGGAATTTTCGGGGCATTCCTCAAGGATAAAAAAGTTGAGCTGATTGGCGTTGAGGCCGGCGGAAGGGGCATTGAAGGCGGCGAGCATGCCGCGCGCTTTGCGGATGAAAAGCTCGGGAGGAAAGGCGTGCTGCACGGGACACTCACATATGTGCTGCAGGATAGCGACGGCCAGATTTACAACACCCATTCAATCTCTGCAGGGCTTGATTATTCGGCTGTGGGCCCGCAGCATTCATACCTGCGCGAAACCGGAAGGGCAAAGTATTATTTTGCGACCGACAGGGAAGCGCTTGATGCACTCAAACTGCTGTGCGAAAAAGAAGGCATAATCCCCGCCCTTGAAAGCGCCCATGCGATAGCTTACGCGCTCAGATACGCAAAGGGATGCAAAAAAAACGATATTGTTGTAATTAACGTTTCCGGAAGGGGAGACAAGGACCTTGAAACGGTTTCAAAAGCGCTTGGTGAGGGAAATGAGCAGGTATAATGATACTTTTGCAAGGCTTTCAGGGCGCAGGGAAGGCGCGCTGATCCCGTTTGTGGTGCTTGGCGACCCTGATTTTGAAACTTCGCAAAAAATCCTTGGGGTGCTTTGCGAGAAAGCCGATATTTTGGAGCTTGGCTTCCCGTTTTCCGACCCTATTGCAGATGGCAAGAGGATACAGGCGGCTGACCAGAGGGCGCTTTCTGCAGGTATCAGTGTTGAAAAATGCTTTGAGCTGATAAAAGGGGTGAGGGCAAAAAATCCGTCAATTCCAATAGGCCTTCTGCTCTACTACAACCTTGTTTACACTAACGGGTGCGGAAATTTTTTGAAAAGGGCAAAGGATGCAGGCGTTGACGGCATACTGATAGCAGACATGCCTGTTGAGGAATCAGGAGCAATAGCAAAATTGTGCCGCAAAATCGGCATTGAACAGATTTTCATTGTGGCCCAGACAACAGATGGCAAAAGGATGAAGAAGATACTCCGCGTTGCCGCAGGCTTTGTCTATGTCGTGGGGGTGGCTGGCGTTACAGGCGAGCGCAGGGACGTTGGCGATGCCGCACTTGAGACAATCCGCAGGGCAAAAGCGGCATCAAGGATACCGGTGTGCATGGGGTTTGGGATTTCGGAACCTTCACACGTTGAAAAAGTAATAAGGGCGGGGGCTGACGGGGCAATTATTGGCTCGGCGCTGGAAGCTGTGATTGAGAGGAATCTGGGGGATCGGGAAAAAATGATTGCGGAAATTTCGGCTTTTATTGAAAAGCTGAAAGGGGCAACTAAAGCTTATGAAACAGATAAAGCCAGTTCAGGGAATTGACGCAATTTTCACAGCGCCCCCGTCAAAAGCATACACGCTGCGCTGCCTTTTCATCGCAGCGCTTGCAAGTGGCAAAAGCGTGCTTAAAAATGCCCTCGCGGCAGATGACCAGCTGATTGCAGCTAAGGCACTATCGCAATTTGGCGCAAAAGCGCAATTCAATGGCAGGGATTTTATTGTGGAAGGCAGCGGGGGGGAACTAAGTGCCCCTGTAGACGCCGTTTTCACCGCAAACTCCGGGGTCACAACACGTTTCCTCCTCCCGCTTGCCGGCCTTGCCAGGGGAAATAGCACAATTGACGGGGATATGAGGATGAGGCAGCGGCCGATAAAAGAGCTTGTTGATTCCCTTTCAGAACTGGGCGCGGAAATCAAAACACCGCAAGGCAGCAGCCTTCCGGTGCAGGTTTTTGGCAAAACACTCTTGGGTGGGAAAACACGGGTTTCAGGCTCTGAGAGCTCGCAATTCCTCAGTGCCCTTCTGGTGTGTGCGCCTTATATGGAAAAGGGGCTTGAGGTGAAGGTTGAAGGCCTGCGCTCAAAACCCTATATTGACATTACCATTGATTGCATGAATGAATTCGGGGTCCGCGTGGAAAACAGAAAATACGGGGAATTTATCGTGCGCAATGGCAGGTATGGGGGAAGGGAATTTGAGATAGAAGGCGATTACAGCTCCGCTTCATACTTTTTCGCCGCGGCCGCAATTTTGGGGGGAAAGGTTCTGGTGCGCAACCTAAGGCCCGATTCAGTGCAGGGTGACCGGCACTTCCTTGCAATCCTTGAAAAAATGGGCTGCAGCGTGCAGCGTGGAAAGGATTTTGTGCAGGCTGAAAGGCAGGGCAGGCTGAACTCAATTGATGTTGATATGGGTGATTTTCCCGACCTTGTGCCAACACTTGCCGTTGTGTGCGCATTTGCGGGCGGAAAGAGCAAAATCACAAACATCAGCCACCTTGCAGCAAAGGAGAGCAACCGGATTGAAAGTGTTGCAAAAAATCTGCAAAAGTGCGGCGTTGAGGTTGAATATGGCGCTGATTACCTGCAAATTCTCGGTGGCAATCCCCGGGGCGCACGGATCATTACTTATAATGACCACCGGATCGCAATGGCATTTTCCGTGATGGGGCTTGCGGCTGCAGGGATGATGATCGATGATGAAAAGGCTGTTGCCAAAAGCTACCCTGATTTTTTCAATGAGCTTTCAAAATCCTGCAGGAAAAAAAATATTGCGTTCATCGGCTATAGGGGCAGCGGAAAGAGCACTGCCGGAAAGCTGGTTTGCCAAAAGCTCGGGATGGAATTCGTTGACCTTGATGCGGAGATAATGAAGATGGATGGCAGGCCGATCCCGAGGATTTTCGCCCAGAGCGGGGAGGCTTTTTTCAGGGAACTTGAAAAAAAGGCTGTTGCGCGGTTTGCCGATCAAGAGGGGCTTTGCATTGCATGCGGTGGCGGGGTTGTGGAGGACGTTGCAAATATTGATAGCCTTAAAAGGAATTCAATCGTGGTATTGCTGGATGCAAAACCCAAGACATTGTATTCACGGATCAAGGGCGATCCGAACAGGCCAGAGCTGACTGATAAAAAGGGGATCGAAGAGGTAGAGCACATGCTGGCAAAAAGAAAGAAGGCTTATGAAAGCGCGGCCGATTTTGTGGTGAGCGGCGAGGGCAGCATCGGGGAGTGCGCTGCGCTCGTCCTTGAGGCGCTTGGGGGAGGTCGGGCAAAATGAATGGGATAATTGATTTCAATTACTTTGAAAAAGTGAGGGTGAAACTTTCCACAAGAGCAGACAATAGCTATAATATAATTATAGCCAAAAACCTGTTTCCCGCACTTGCCCGCTCGATTTCCAGGGACAATTTTGGCAGCAGGTACTGCATCATCACCGATTCCAATGTCGCAAAAATATTTGGCAATAGGCTTTTGAAGCAATTTAATGGTTTAGGCATTAAATGCGATTTGATCTCTTTTCCTGCAGGGGAGAAGAGCAAGAACCTGAAAACTGCCGGAAAGATACTTGAAAAAATGGCTTCAATTGGCCTTGACAGGAAGAGCTGCGTTATTGCGCTGGGCGGAGGGGTAGCAGGCGATATTGCAGGCTTTGCAGCCGCGATTTACCTGCGCGGGATAAATTTCGTGCAGGTGCCAACAACGCTTCTTGCAATGGCAGATTCCGGCATTGGCGGGAAAACAGGGGTGAACCTTGGAGCCGGAAAGAACCTTTGCGGATCATTCCACCAGCCAAAAAAAGTTTATATGTGCACCGAAGCGTTGTCGACATTGCAAAAGCGCGAGATGAGGAACGGGCTTGCAGAGGTAGTGAAGCATGCGGTAATTTTTGACAGGGATTTTTTTGGATTCATTGAGCAAAACCTCGAAAGGGTCATGTCCCTTGAGGATGGCATAATTGTAAAGCTTGTGAAAAGAAACTGCGAGCTCAAGTCAAAGGTCGTTGAAATGGATGAAAAGGAAAGCAATTTGCGCAAGGCCCTCAATTTTGGCCACACGATCGGCCATGCCGTTGAGGCGCTTGGCAATTATAAAAAATACAGCCACGGGCAGGCTGTTTCAATTGGCATGGCATGCGAGGCGCAAATTGCGCGCGGGATCGGGATAATGCCTGAAAGGGATGCCGGAAGGATCAGGGCATTATTGCAAAAAATAGGCCTTCCTGTAAGGCTGGAATATGGGGCGCAGGAAACCCTTGAAGCTGCAAGGAGCGATAAGAAGGCAGATGGCGGAAAACTCCATTACGCGCTTGCAAAAAGCATTGGCCGGATGCATACTGAGGGCGGGAAGTTTGCAGTGCATGTTGATGACGGGATAGTTAAGAAAGTTCTGGAGGGCTGCAGATGATAATTGTCCCTGTTGTTGCGATGAATATGCCTGATGCGCTGGCGCAGGTCAAGGCTGCAAACAAGGTTTGCGATGCAATTGAGCTTCGGCTTGATTATTTCAAAAAGCTTGGCGAGCATGAGCTCTCGCGCCTCATAGCTGCGTGCAAAAAGCCATGCATCTGCACATGCAGGAGCGCAAAGGAAGGCGGAAGGTTCGAAGGCCCTGATAATGTCAGGGTGCAGGTGCTAAGAAGCGCGATCAAAAACGGGGCGCACTATGTGGACATTGAATTTGAGACAAAGCCCTCGCTGCGCAAATCACTCTATAAATACGCAAAAGTGCGCAGGGCAAAAGTAATCCTTTCAAAGCACTGCACAACCCATACCCCGCCGCTAAAAGAGCTCAGGGCCCTGCTTGAAAGAATGAGGAAAGATAATGCGCATGTGGTAAAAATCGTGGCGAAGGCAAACAAGCACGATGACAACAAAGTCATTTTGGCTTTATTTAAGGACGCAAGCAGGAAAAGGGTGAGGCTCATTGCATTCTGCATGGGGGATCTTGGAAAGGATTCAAGGATACTTTCAAGGTTCATTGGCGGCTTTGCGACATTTGCTTCACTTGGTAAAGGCCTTGAGAGCGCGCAGGGGCAGATCAGCGTGCAGGAGATGAGGAAGATGCATACTGAACTGGGGGCAGTGCTATGACGGGTGGCAAAACAAGGCTTGTATGCCTTCTTGGAAAGCCTGCAAGGCACTCTCTTTCGCCAAGGATGCACAATGCGGGCTACGGTGCGCTTGGGCTTGATTTTGTGTACCTTGCTTTTGAGCCAAAAGATCTTGAAAAGGCGGTTGACGGCTTAAAAGAGCTTGAGGCAGCTGGCTTCAATGTTACAATGCCTTTCAAATCGCAGATATTAAAGCACCTTGATTCAATAGACCCAATTGCAAAAAAGATAGGTGCCGTGAACACTGTCGTGAACAGGAACGGGAAACTCAAAGGGTATAATACGGACGGCCCTGGGGCAATTGCTGCAATCAAAAAAGTCACTGAAATTAAAGGAAAAAGGGTTTTGCTCATTGGGGCAGGGGGGGCGGGGAGGGCGATAGGTTTTTACCTAAAAAGGAGCGGGGCAAAGACCACGATTGCCGACAGGACTCATTTTAAGGCAGAAAAACTGGCAGGGGCGCTGCGTGCAAAAAATATAGGCATTGAAAAAATTGACAATCTTGCTGATTTTGATATTATAATTAACGCGTCCCCCAGCGGAATGCACCCCAACACCGGTGAAACCCCCCTATCGCCACAATTGCTTGAATCGCGCCACATCGTATTTGACATTGTCTATGATCCGCCAGAAACAAAATTCCTTTCAGAGGCAAAGGCAAAAGGGTGCGTGACAATTAACGGGCTTGAGATGCTTTTGGGGCAGGGTTTTGAGGGATTTAGGCTCTTTACGGGAAGGGATGCGCCGCGAAATGCGATGGAAAAAGCGGTGACGGAGGCATTTGCATCAAAGCACTGAATGCAAATCATTATAATCAGGAAAATTTAATGGGATTATAAAATCTGTAAAAGGAAAATTGGTTTTTTGGAAAAATCAGGCATTTTTGCAGGGAGTGATATTGGATGGGCTTCAACACGTTCGGGAAAATTTTCACATTCACAAGCTTTGGCGAGAGCCACGGGAAAGCAATCGGTGCCGTAGTGGATGGGTGCCCTGCGGGCATCAGGATCAGTGAAATGGACATCCAAAAAGAGCTTGACCGCAGAAGGCCGGGGCAATCAGGCGTTACCACCGCTCGCAGCGAGGAGGATAAAATAGAGATCCTTTCAGGCGTGTTTGAAGGCAGCACTACCGGCATGCCCATTGCAATGCTGATATACAACAAGGACATGCGGAGCAGGGATTATTCAAATATAAAAGATGTGTTCAGGCCCGGCCATGCGGATTTCACTTATGAGCAAAAGTTTGGCATACGCGATTACCGCGGGGGTGGCAGGAGCTCGGCGCGCGAGACCGCGATGCGGGTTGCTGCGGGGGCGATTGCAAAGAAATTTTTGGCGCAAAAAGGCATTGGAATTAAAGGCTTTTCGCGCGAGATTGCCGGAATCGTTGCGCAAAGAACCGATTGTTCCGTGATTGAACAAAATCCGGTGCGCGCCCCTGACATGGACGCTGCAAAAAAAATGGAAAAAGCAGTGCTTGCTGCAAAAGATGAAGGCGACAGCGTTGGCGGCATTGTTGAAGTTGTTGCAAGCGGCGTTCCAATTGGCCTTGGGGAGCCGGTGTATTATAAGCTTGATTCAAAGCTCGCTGAAGCGCTCATGAGCATCAATGCGTTGAAAGGGGTTGAAATCGGGTCAGGGTTTGGGTCTGCAAAGCTCAAGGGCTCGCAGAACAATGATGCGATGCATATTTCCAGGGGGAAAGTGAAGTTTTCCACCAACAATTCCGGCGGGATATCGGGCGGAATCAGCAATGGCGATGACATTATCTGCCGCATTGCAATAAAGCCCGCATCATCGATTTCAAAAGAGCAGCAGACTGTAGACAGGAGAGGGAAACAGGCAAAAATCGCGGTGTCAGGTAGGCATGACCCGTGCCTGTGCCCGCGCGCGGTGCCTGTAGCTGAGGCCATGGTTGCAGTTGTGCTGATGGACATGTATTTAATTGCAAAGGCAAGGAAAAAATGACTTTTCAGATCGCAATCCATTAAAATAGTAACGCACAATCCTTTTTGGGGGACAGATTTGGCAACTTCGGTTCGTTTTCATGAAAATCAGGTCATCATAAGGACGACCAGCCTTGAGTGGGGCAGTGTCGACAAGGTCCTTGACAGCGGCCTTTTCCGCACCATCCTTTCAAATTTCCTCAAAAAGCTGCGGGACAACAGGTCCGAGTTCCTCAGCATTTTGCCAAAACACCCAAAGGAGCAGGAAGACCTTACCTTGCTTTGCATAAAAAAGCTTGCAAAAGCTGACAGGGACACAGTCCTCAGGTCAAATCCAGAGCTCAAAAGTTTGCTTGCCGATACTTACCTCCTTGACCGCCTTGTTGAGGCATTTTATAATTACTGGAGGGGGCATGAGCGCTACCTGATATGCCTCTCCGACCCCAAAGTGGGGGGCAATGGCGATATCGACCACAGGCCTTACAGGACTTTCAATGACACGATAGAAAAGCTCAACCACATAGTGAGGAAAATTTACAGGGACCTGCAGGAAAATATCACTGGTGAGCACCCTATCATCTATAGGCAGGTGCCTGCAGGGTGCACTGTGGGGGCGATTGCAAAAGAGATCAGTCTGCCGCTACCAGAGCAGTACTCAAAACTAAATAAGGTGCCTGTGATACGGCAGGTGCTGCTAAACCCGCCCATTATAGTAAACCCCACAATGAACAAGCGCAGCGGCACATTCAGGCTTGTCAATTCTAACCCCCTTGATGGCGAAGGGCTGGACCCTGCACAGTGGCTGTGCTTTCCTGCCAAAGTGGGAAAGCTTACAGTATACCTGTATTTCCACGAATTTTACACAGGGCTTGCCATATCAACCTCAAATCTCTTTGAGCTTTGCAACGATGAGGACCTTCGCAAGGCGCCTGATGCAATTTATGTCTACGGGGCGCCGCTAAAAATCTTTGAAAAGTTTGCGCCGGACAGGACGGTTTTCTTTGATGATGAAAAAAATAACCTCATGGTGGGCGCAATACCCCTTGGAAGGGAATACGGCTTTTTTGGCTACATAAAAAAAATGATGCTTACTTTGCACAATTCCATCATGATAAAGCGCGGCCTGATGCCAATCCACGGGGCAATGGTCCGCATCACCCTCAAGGGCGGGGAGAAGGCCAATGTCATCCTTGTCGGGGATTCGGGTGCCGGCAAGAGCGAATCCATTGAAGCGTTCAGGACGCTTAGCGGCGAGAATTTGCGCGAGCTCAAGATTGTTTTTGATGACATGGGCTCTTTGGAACTTGGAGAAGACAGGAAAATCAATGCTTATGGAACGGAAACAGGGGCATTTGTGAGGATCGATGACCTTGAATCAGGGTATGTTTACGGGCAGCTTGACCGGCTCATCACAATGATACCAAAAGAGAAGGTCAATGCGCGCGTGATCGTACCCATCACAACGCTAAAAGAGGTGCAGCACGGCTGGCCTGTGGATTATTTCCTTTATGCAAACAATTATGAAACGCCAAAGGGCGGCAATTACATTGAAAGGTTCAAAAGTGCAGGCGATGCCATGCCAGTATTCAAGGAAGGCAAGCGCCTTGCAAAAGGCACCACGCATGAGGTCGGGCTTACCATGACATATTATTCAAACCCCTTCGGGCCTGTGCAGCTCATGGAAGAGCATGAGGCGCTTGCCGGCAAATATTTCAATGCAATGTTTGATAGTGGCATCTATGTAGGGCAGTTAAGGACCCAGCTTGGCCTTGCGGGAATGGAAACAAGGGGCCCGCAGGAAGCCGCAAAGGCGCTCTTTGCCCTCATTTCAAAAGGAAAAAAACGATAAATAAAGCGGAAAAATTGCACATTTACCGTCCACCAACATTTTTATTCAATTCCAATCTATTCCAGCATATATGGCCTTGACTACTGCAGAGGGCAAGATATTGCGCTCTATTGTAATAGCTTCTGATAATGATCCCACAAAGCCGGAATTCCCTCCTGATAATCCAAAATTTCCAGCGACCCCCACAGTCCATATAAAGGTAGACGGGTTTTCAGATGTGTGGCTAAAAGATGAGAGTGTAAACCCTACAGGGACACACAAGGACCGCATGGCATGGGAAATTGTGGTGAAGTACCGTGACATCCTTGTGCAAAAGGCAAAGGGAAAGATAAGGGGTGATCTGCCCCAGTGCTCTATAATATCTTCCGGCTCTGCTGCATTCGCGATCCAGACTATGCTGAAAAAATATGGCCTTCCAGACCTCAAGGTGCTTGTGGATGTCAATTGCGGTGCAGATGTCCTTCAGATGCTGCGAAGGACCGGATGCGAAGTATATCAGGCTGACCTTGGCAAAAGGCCGCTGCACTGGAGGGAGATACTTGCCCTAACAAATAATCAGGGCGGATTTGACATCACGGCCGATGAAGCATTCCACCTCACGCCGGTGTATTATGACTGGATGAGCTATGAGATAATCAACAGTTCCCCCGACTACTGCTTTATCCCTTTTGGCACCGGAAACCTCTATGAGAACATCCTGACAATCAATAAAAAGGAGGTTTCCTCATTCTTCCTTCACGACCCGCGCTTCAAAGGCAATGTTGAGGCCTTGAGGAACTGCAACTTCATGGGGTCCACTACAAATAACCCGAAATCAAAGGCAACAAAGCTCTATTCGCCCCACCTTCCGTTTACGCATTTTGACGAGCAGTGGCTGCAATCGTTCAAGTATTCTGGTTACTGCGGGCCCGAATCCGATATTTATGTGCTTGAGGAAAAGTACCTTGATGAGGCGATGAAGGTGGCAATAGCCAACAACGTGAGCTGCGAGCCATCAGGGATCGCAGGCCTTGCGCTCATGCTGCAGATGGAAAACAGGCTTCCCAAAACCAAAAAGATGCTGGTTGTAAATACGGGGAAGACGAAGTATGAGAACGGGCAATAATTCCAACTAAGGTTTCAGCCACGCACGTGCGCAAACCTTTTTTTCGGCCCACCTAACTGTTTATTTCCGGCGCGTTTATGCTGGTGGGAAATTACTTCGCGGTGAATGATTTCGACTTTCCGCTCCGCAATGTGGAGTTGATCCTCAAGTTCCCTTAGCCTTTTGGCCTGCTCCTGCTTTTCCCTCAATTCAAAAGGCTGCATCTTGTTTTCCCTGAAGTGGCGGTTAATTGTGGCTATCTGCGCTTTTATCCCTGAAACTGTTTTCTCCAGCAATGGGATGTAAGTTCGCAGGCTCCTTTCCATGTCATGGAGCTGTTCTGTGTTAAGCTGATGCAATTTAGTTACATCAATTATCTTTCTTGGCTTGGGCTGCCCGATAAATGGAAGTTCCATAAGTATTGAGTAACGCGCAGAGGGTATTTAATTTTTGCCCCTGCGTGTTATTGCTTAAAATCGTTCATATAGGGCAGCTTTTTGGCATTTTCCCGAGTTTTTGGAAGTGCGGACACCAGCATTGCAAGGGTGTCCCATGAGCCATTTAGCATATTGGCCCTCCTGCTTTCTGCCATTTCAAGGCTAATTGAATTTTGCCCGAAAAGTAATTTTTTGGTTTCAAGGTTCAGGTTCAAAATTTCCGAGGGTTTTTTTTCCGTAAATTCCTGCAAAATTTCCACATCCTGCGGCTTTGCTGTTACACACGCGACGCCGAGCATCTGGCAGTTCCCCGCAAAAATCTCTGCAAAGCTCTCCCCGACGATTGCTTTAATCCCGTAGCGCAAAAGTGCCTGTGGCGCGTGCTCGCGCGATGAGCCGCACCCGAAGTTGCTGTTCACCATAAGTATGGAAGCGCCTTTGTGTGCAGGGTCATTGAAAGGGTGTTCCTTTTGCGACCCGTCGGCATTGAAGCGAACATCATAAAATGCATATCTGCCCATGTTTTCAAATGTTATTTCAGTCATGTAGCGCGCAGGGATTATCCTGTCAGTATCTATATCATCCCCAATGACTGCAACTCCTTTGCCGCGGATCTGCACTATTTTTGCCATTCAGATCATCCCCCTCACATCGGTTATTTTGCCGTTAATTGCGGCTGCCGCAACCATCGCAGGGCTCATGAGCATTGTCCTTCCAAAAGCCGAACCCTGCCTTCCCTTGAAATTGCGGTTCGAGCTTGAGGCGCACATTTCTTTTCCCGCAAGCTTGTCAGGGTTCATTGCAAGGCACATCGAGCACCCTGCAAGTCTCCACTCAAAGCCTGCGGCAGTAAATATCCTGTCAAGTCCCTCTTTTTGCGCCTGCATTGCAACCTGCTGCGACCCCGGGACCACAAGCGCTTTAACGCCTTGAGCCACTTTGCGGCCTTCCACGATTTTTGCAGCTTCGCGAAGGTCGCAAATGCGCGAGTTCGTGCACGAGCCAATGAACGCAACATCAATTTTGGCCCCTTCGATCCCGGAGCCGGCCCTAAATCCCATGTGCTCGAGCGCTTCCTGCGCCGATTGCATCTGGCCCGAAGGCATCTCCTTAGGGTCCGGGATGTTTCCTGTAACAGGGATTGCCTGTCCGGGATTTATCCCCCATGTGACCATGGGTTCAAGTTTGGAAACATCCATTTTGAAAATGTCATCAAATTTTGCATCAGTATCCGAAGCCATTGAAAGCCACCACTTGGATGCGCGCTCAAAAGCTTCCCCTTTTGGCGAAAACTCCCTTCCGCGCAAAAATTCAACAGTTTTCCTGTCGGGGTTGGCATACCCTGCGCGCGCGCCCCCTTCAATGCTCATGTTGCAAACGGTCATGCGCTCTTCCATTGACATCTGCTCAAATGTTTCCCCGCAGTACTCATACGCAAAGCCGATGCCTCCATTGACCCCGAGCCGCTCGATCAGTTTGAGTATGACATCTTTTGCATAAACCCCTTTGCCGGGCTTTCCGCTCACCTCAATTTTCCTCACCTTGGGCTTTGAGATCGCAATGCACTGGCTTGCAAGAACGTCCCTTACTTGCGAAGTTCCAATTCCAAATGCCACCGCGCCAAACGCCCCGTGCGTGCTTGTATGCGAATCGCCGCATGCAATTGTCATCCCGGGCTGTGTGAGCCCAAGTTCGGGGCCGATCACATGCACAATGCCCTGCTTGCCGCTCCCGGGGCCATAGAACCTGATGCCGAACTCTTTTGAATTCTTTTCGATCTGCGACATCATGGCTTCTGCCATCCGGTCCCCAAACGGCCTTTGCTGGCTGGTTGTGGGGACTATGTGATCAACTGTTGCCACAGTGCGGTCCGGGAACGCGGCTTTAATCCCCTTTTCAGTAAGCATCGCAAATGCCTGCGGGCTTGTGACTTCATGGACAAGATGCAATCCTATATAGAGCTGGCTCTCGCCATTTGGCAGCTTTGCGACTTCATGGATCTGCCACACTTTGTTGAAGAGGTTTTCAGCCATTTTAACACCACGTGCCCAGCCAAAACCGTAATCTGGCGATAAATACAAAAAGACACTGCAAAGCAAAATTGCTACAAAATTCAGACTGAAAAAGGATTATAATACCCCATGGAATCCTGCGGGTTTTTAATGCCCTTCCAAAGGATTCTACACGACTATTTTGGCGCATATGCAATGCACGAAATTTCAATAAGCGAACCCCCCGGCAGCCCCGCAGCCTCTATCATCTGCCTTGCCGGCCTGTGATTTCCAAGCCATTTCACATAGATTTCATTGAATCCCTTGGCATCATTTAAATTTTTCAAAAAAACATCGACGCGCACAATATTTTCCTTTTTTGCCCCCGCCGCGCCCAGTACTGCTTCAATGTTTGAAAGCGCCTGTGAAGCATGTTCAGAAATTTTTCCCTGCACAATTTTTCCGATTGCAGGATCGAGCGGCAACTGCCCTGAAACAAATATGAATCCTGCGGCATCCGTTGCGTGGGAGTAAGGCCCTGCCGGTTTTGGCAATGACTTCCCCCTAACAGCCCAAATTTCCGCCATTACAACCAAAATACTAACATCGCGTTAGGATTAAAACCTTAATATGAAGGATTTAATTATGAAAAATCGTTTTTCAGCGACAATTTTGGCTTTGCTTGCCCTATCGTTGCTTTTGGCAGGCTGCGCGCAACAGCAGACGGACGGCAATACAAATGCAGTCACAACCGATAACAATCAAGGCAATAACCCAACCGATAAGGTCCCTGGAAGCATTATAAAAATCCCGGGGGACAATGAAAATGAAGGGTCAGGGGAAGGAGAAGGAAATAGTGAAAATAATGCCCCTGACGACAACTCAACTCCACAGGGAAATGACGGGAATAACAGCATTGATGGCGATAATGCATCGGCTGTCAGGGAATTTTCCATGACTGCAAAAAAGTGGGAGTGGGAACCCGGAACAATTACTGTCAATCAGGGCGATCGCGTAAGGCTCAACATCAAAAGTGTTGATGTTGCACACGGCATTTTGCTGCCTGATTTTAATGTGGACGTAAAGTTCGCAGCGGGCGAGAGCGCGACGGCCGAATTTGTTGCGACCAAGAAAGGGGCATTCACGTTCAGGTGCAATGTCTTTTGCGGTGAAGGCCATTCGGGCATGGCTGGAACGCTCATTGTAAACTGAAATTGCTTTAATTTTTGGCGGGATTTTCCCGCCTCTGCTTTGTTTTTAAAACATTTAATGCCAAATAAGCATTATGGCCGATGCAATTTTGCAAACCAAAAGCTTTGGTTTTTGCGCCCTTGAAATGATGGAAAAGATCCCGAAAGGGAAAGTCACGACTTACAGGCAGATTGCCCTTGCCCTCAAAAACCCCAATGCCTGCCGCGCGGTGGGGAATGCGTGTAACAAAAATCCTTTTGCGCCAAAAATCCCCTGCCATCGGGTGGTTTCAAGCGATGGATCGATCGGGGGGTATGCATTCGGGATAAGGGATAAAATCCGGTTGCTTGAAAGTGAAGGCATCAAAATCAGGAAAGGCAGGGTTGTGGATTTTGAAAAGAAGCTATTTAGGTTTTGAATAAATTAAAAACTTTTAAAATATTGGTTATTTTGTAAAATATTGCCCATTTATTAAAACTTAATTATTTTTGCAGATTTTTTAAAAAATAGTATTCAGGCCTTCCTGATCCAATTATTGATAATTGATATTTTTGAATTTTGAAATTATTGGAATTTAAACAACCACCGGTCACAGA
>DUGC01000108.1 GCA_013331625.1 Candidatus Iainarchaeum sp.
CTTATATGGGCAGTGCTTGTTGCATTCATGCTCTTTGGCCCGCGCGGGCCGATCATATACCCGTAACCTGCAATTCCACGATCCGCAAGCCTGCAAAAAACCCGAATGCTTCTTGCGAAAATATATAAAAAAACCTCCAGCGGCAAAATCAATTCGGCATATTTAAATAAATATTGGCCAAGTATTTGAATAGAAATTATGGAGGTTCAACAATGAATGGAGAAGACCTTATTGAAATAGTCCGCGAAGATGAAGACTGGGATTCCGACGATGGCGGGGACGACTGGGAAGACGACGGGGAAGACGCTGAAGGCGGCGACGAACCTGACGANNTGGGTGCGACGCACTGCCTCCGGCAGGGCCGGCTTTGCATATAAATTACAAAATGCGGGAGGCAGGACTCGAACCTGCGAAGGCACTAAGCCAACGGCCCCTGAAGCCGCCCCAATTGCCACTATGGGACTCCCGCGCGATAAGGATTCTTACAAGACAAAACTTTAAAAATTCGGCCAATGAGGCTTTCAAAAGGCAGTTCCCGCCTATTTCTTCCCCTTTGAAACAAGCCACTTTGCAAGCTTTGCCGCAGCCTTGCCCCTGTGCGATATCTTGTTCTTCTCCTCAATCGGCAGGTCAACAAGCGCAGCCGAATGGCCATCTGGAACAAAGAGCTTTTCGTACGGAAGCCTGTCCTTTTCCACCGAAACAAGCTCTTGCAAAAGCGTTCCCCCAAGCTCGCCTGAAAAGCACCTGCTCTCCTTCCCATCATGGTAGCAGATCACCGTGGAAAAATGCGCCCTCTTAGTCTTCGCGCTCCTGATCAGCAACAGCAAGCCCTCAAACCCAAGGCCTAAAAAAACGCGCTTTGCAAGAGTTCCGGGAAAATTGCGGTATGCATCAAAGTACACGCCTGTGTCCTCTGCAATGACAGGGGCCCTGAGTGTTTCATAAGCCTGCCTTGCCTTCTCGGCAGCGATCTCCTCTAGCGAATCGAAATCAGGCTCGATGATTTTGAGTTCCCTGTGGCGCAGGGCGATTTTGTGGGCGGAGAGTATGCGCGATATCTCCTCGACCTTGTGCTTGTTTGTTGTTGCAATGAACAATTCCATTAGAAAAAGAGGGAAGCAAAAGCTTAATTATCCACAAGTTCCACAAACGAGAGGGCCAATTTGAAGCCGGCATTTGCATGGCCTTTCACAAAAGTGCCCTGCAGCGGTGGCTTGTCAAAAGTGGAAATCTTCATGGTGCCATAAAGGTCGCCGTAACTGAGCTTGAAAATTCCCGAAACCCTCATCACCTGATGGCCCTTGAGGTCAGCGGTCCCGTATGAATTGCGCTCGAAAAAATTAATCACGCCGTCCTTGAACGTGCCCTCTGCACTCTCGACATTGGCTTCCTTTATATTGTGTTCAGCCAGGGCAGACTTGATGCAGTCAAGGATGCTGTCCCCATCGTCAAGCTCGAGCGTGAGGGTCTTCCTCACTCCCTTTTTTTTGAAAAGCTGCGCATCAATGTGGGGCATATGGTAAAAATAGCTACAAGGAAGAATAAAAGCATTTGCAAGAGGATACATAACGTTGATTCCAAAATAAGAAAAAAGCCCCCCACCCAAGACAGTTCTTTTAACCTTTCAACAGTCCTGAATTCAAACAGGGCTCTTTGAGTATTGCAGCCAAGGCTTTAAAGGGACATTAGCTGCATGAAAGCGAGCATTATAGTTATTGTGGAAAACAAGGAAATAACCAAGGTTATGCAAATTTGGATTATTTTGTCGAGTAGTATTGCAGTATTTTCCTAACCAATCTTCTGGCATATTCCCTTTTCCGATGTGCCAAGGTACCGCCAAAAACCTTTGAAGGATTTTTTGTTGCAGCCCGCCTCAATGCCATTTTTCGTAATATTTCCTGCGCTTCATCTGCTGAAATGGAAATCGGAGTAAGCTCGCTGGCCGCAATATGTGCTGGTCGCTCAGGCGTATCTAACAATTTGACTTCCCTGAATGTCCTCGGGTTTAAAATAGCAGTATTGTGAGGGTTTTGCTGTTTTGCCTTGGCAGAGTTAAAAATAAAAATCACAGCTTCCCTATCCCGATGCCTGCGCGCCATTCTCATCAGAGCCATGACACTCGATTCCAGCTTCAGCCTGAGCCCCCTAACCTTCCCCTGCCGGAGCATTGCATTCACATATTCCTTGTTAATTTCCAGGTATTGTATCCCGCTTGGGTTTGAGGAATGTATCCGGTCAAGGACTTTTTCCCCCTGTTGCAAACCCTGAGCAAGAATGATGCCTTTTTTTGAAATTCCGCTCGCATGAATCCCGACATAAGGCTTAGCCGCAACAGCACATTCAATTTTTTTAATCAGCCAAGACTTGACCATATAAGCAGTAGGCGATGCGTCTATAAAATCCAGCAGGTTTATGAAACCGCAACATTTTAATGCAGCAATCGCGTTCTCACTAGCATGGATGACCTCTTTGGCCTGCTCGGGCTATTCCTGATCCTTTGCGCGTGGATTCCCGAAGTTCTCGAGACGATCCGCACGAAAAGGGCGGGTATGAAAATGGAATTCATAGTGCTCTATTTTTTCGGCTCTCTTTCACTGGTGTTCTATGCATGGCAGCTGAACGCAGTGCCGTTCATGGTCCTCAATTTGCTTGCAGCGATAGTGCCGCTCATAAACCTTTACTACCGCATCACCCAAAAATGAAAGTTTAATGAAAATTCCTGCGGGGACTCAGTTTTTTACATGCTGATTTCACGGAAAAATAACCATTTAAATACGTTTCTGCATTCTTTGGTAACATGGCAAAAAAGGGATATGATGTCGTGATTGTGGGAGCCGGCCCTTCAGGGAGCTCAACTGCACTGTTTTTGGAAAAGCAGGGGGTAAAAAGCGTACTTCTGGTTGACAAGGCAAAGTTTCCGCGCGACAAGATATGCGGCGATGCATTCTCAGGAAAGAGCATGGGGATGGCGCGTGAGCTTGGGGTTGTAGAGGAATATGAAAAGCAGCCCCACGAGCCTGTTTACGGTGTTTTGTTCAGCAGCCCGAAAGGCACAGTGCTGGAAATACCATTCCCGGGATCCGAGAAGGGGAAAAAATCCAAGCCGGGATTTTGCATAAAAAGGATCAATGGCGACGATGCCCTCTTCCAGACCGCCAAAAAGAAGGTTGAAACACTCGAAGAATTCACCGTGACAGGCCTTATTGAGGAAAACGGCTTTGTAGCGGGCGTGAAAGGAAAACAAAAGGACGGCACAGAGCTTGAGATACGCGCGAAAATCGTTGTCGGCGCTGACGGGACAAGCAGCGTCATCTGCCAAAAAGTCGGCGAGTCTGCCCTGCCGCCCCAGCATCAGGTGATTGCAACAAGGGGCTATTATCAGGGAGTGAGCGGACTGAGCGGAAATATAGAGCTGCACTTTGTCGATGACGTGATGCCTGGGTACTTCTGGATCTTTCCGCTCGATAACGGATGGGCAAATGTGGGCCTTGGGCTGCTTACAAGCGAAAAGACAAAGCGCAACATGAACCTTAAGGAAGTGCAGGAAAAGCTTGTTGCAAGCCACCCGCTTTTCAGGGAAAGGTTCAAGGATGCAAAAATTGACCCGCAGGGGATCAAAGTGTGGACGCTGCCGCTTGCATCCCACCACCGCAAGAATCACGGCAACGGATGGCTCCTTGTAGGGGATGCAGCATCACTCATAGACCCTTTCTCAGGGGAAGGGGTAGGCAATGCCATGACATCGGGCAAGTTTGCCGCAAAATACATTGCAAAGGCGCTTACGACAAATGATTTTTCGCAAAAAAGCTTTGACGGCTATGACAAAGAGCTGTGGGAAGCGATAGGGCCTGAAATCCGGACATCATACAACCTGCAGCGCCTCGGAAGCAACAAGATGCTTTTGAATTTTGTGATAGACAAGGCAGTGACAAAGCCAAAAGTGAAGCAGGCGATTTCCGGAATGCTCGCTAACGAAGAGGCAAAGCGCGAAGCCATTTCGCCACTTGGCCTTCTCAAGCTGCTTTTTACCTAAGCGCACTAATTTAAATGTAAAAATGCATCATTTTCCTCATGCCAAAGTACACCCAATTAAACGGCGTGGAAAGGATTGACCCGACCGGAAAGCTCCGCGAATATATGAAGGCGCGCAGCATAGAGCCGCAGGGGACTGTTGAGGGAACAGTAAATCAGGTGCTTGAAAAGCTTGCAAGTGAAACGCAAAATTACAGGGATGGCCAATATAGAGATGAACTTTTATCAAGCTGCTCTGTCATTCTCAACGGATTGCAAAAAATAAAGGACCCTGTAAAGCTGTATAGGAACCTTGCAGCAGCATTCGAACGAAGAGGAAGCTGTATTTTCACAAATACGGTAAAAAATGCGTTCCGCAGGCTCCAGCGTGATGCAATGAAGAAGGCAAATGCAGGCCAGATAAAAGCAGAAGAAATTATCAGGGCGATAGAATCAGCGCGTAATAGTTATGTGAGGACAATACTTGCCGCGCAGCTGCCAAGAAAATACCTTGAAAGCCTGCTTGGGCGCAAAGACTCCGCGGGAATTTACAGAGGAACTGTGGCTGAGCTCATTTCCAGAAGGGACCTTACTGCGCAGGAACTCAAGGCATTGCTGCACCATCCCGACTATGATATAAGGCGGAATGCAGCCTATGCCGCGACAGTCAGGGCAGGGGCATCAGTAGCTGCAATTTCAAAATTGCTCAGAAGCAATACCCCCGGCGTGAGCCAAGGAGCAAAGGCGGCAATCTGGGAGGGAATGAACCCTAGCCTGCAAGTCATGCAGGGGCCTAGCAAATACCCAAACCGTGAAATCAGATATTTTGCGGCGCAAGGGGCAAAGAAAAGGCAAGAGCACCGTCGCATAACAGGAAAAAGCACGCTCAAATTCAACCATGGCCTTCGCGTCCACCGCAGCGATGAAATTAAGCGCCTCACAGGAGCGCTACGCAGGTAGATTTGCAGGGAAAAAGCGGAAACAAACTTTAAATTCCCTTCCCCGCCCTATAAATGCTTTGGTTGATGATGATCTGACATCCTCCCCGCCCTAAAGGCTCGCCCCTTTGGGGGGCTCGGCCCCGCTTTGGGCGGGGCGCGGGGGTTCCCCGTTAATGGAGGTAGTCTGCTATTGTTTGCTGGTATGCGTCGCGCTGTTTGCGCACATACTCGCGCGCTTTATCTGATGCTATGCTCACTGTTCGAGAGAACTTTCCTGGCGTCCAGAAGTGGCCTACTTTATAGAGCTTTCTATAATTTGGGTGCCGCTTGAAGAGTTCATGCGATGATGCTCCTTTGAAAGCGTGAAGCAGATCTGATGGATTGCAAGCTCTCTTTGAAACTACTATCATGTGCACATGATCTGGCAAAACAGCGAGTTCAGGAACATTTACATCCAAACGCCGGGCAATCTCAAGAAGTATCTGCTCACACTCTTTTCGAGTGGATTCCTTGCTCAAAGCCTTGTAGCGGTACTCTGGAATCCACTCCAAGTGGTACTCCCAGTAACCTTTATGATAATTATGGCTATAAAGTTCACTATCTACGTGCATTGTAATCTGCCTCCTGAGTAACTGCGCTTGCTAGCGCAACCTCAGGAGACAGAAATGTACAAACTGGAGTGCACCCCTAAAATGGACNNTGAGGCTGGATTTCCCGCTCGCCTTTTAATTTTAATAGCTGTTTTTTCCTCACAATTAAGTGTGTTGAAATCAACAGGGCTTTTTGTGCTCCCATAAGCAATTTCAGTAGTATCAGCGGCAACTCCGAATACAACAGTCACATTCTTATATGCCGGGACTACGATGCCTATTCCAAGTTGCTGTTATTCCCAGCCGAATTCTGATAGTTTTGTGTGGACGTTGTCTGGGCAGATGAGGGTGAATGTGAATTTTGATTCGAGTTCTTGGATGAGGATGTAATAGTGTTCGTCTGTTGTCACGAAATAAAGGTTTTGCAGTGTGAGTGCTTCTGCGAGTATTTTGAGGTCGTTGTTTCCCGGAATTGTTGATGCTGCTTGGCCTAGTGATTGCTTTTTTGCTGCAAGAGCGACTAGTCTTGGGTCGGAAGCGTATTGCTGGAAGAACTTCGTGACTTCCGAGAGTCTTGAATGGCTGAGGTTTTGGTGGATTGTTATTTTGGTGAGGAATTCTTTCACCTTGACTTCTGCAACCTGCAGGATGCGGCCGATTTCGTGCGAGCCGAATCCTTGTTTTGTGAGTTCTTGGCGCAGGAAGTATCTTTGGAATTTGACTTCCGAGTAAACCGTTGCCGATGAGGAAAGGGGCGCGCGTTTTTCCTTGCATTTGAGGATGAAGTCTCTTATGAGTATGGCTCGCACTGGCTTGTATTTTTCAGTCAGGGTTGCCTTTACGTAGTTTAGGATTGCGCTCGTTTCGAGGAAGACAGTGGAATTTCCATCTGGGCAACCGCTTGCAGTAGACGCTCTCTCACATCCTTATTTATATCGCTTAAGTCATCAGAAGTAATTGAGTTTGCGATTTTTTCTTTTGCGGCGTAGTTGTCCAGATAGTCAAACAATTCTTTTATGTAAGAGTTGTATTTGTAGCTGTTTTCGCTAAGGCTGTCAAAAATCTCTTTTACTGTCCACAAAACCTGCCCTAACTTGACCGGATCTTGGACAGATCTCAGGTTTGAAAGTATGATTTTTACGTGTTCTAAATATTCATTCATGGTTTGCAATTCGTCCTTTTCACACAAGTCCTCTATGGTTGCCGCATTTTTGTTTATCAAATCCTGTATTATGGGGACATTGTTTTCAAATCCAGTGATGATTTGGTTAGCTTTTTTAAAATCCTTGAAACCATCCACATATTTCTTGTGAACATAGTGGAGCAGGGCGGTTCCAGATGTGCTCTTATACTTTGCAATGATTTTTTTGGCATTACCAAGTTCAGAGCGGTTGAATTCACTTGCGTACTTGTTGAAGAATGCCTCGCCTTCCTCTGTCAGTGAAATCTTGTAAAAATCATAAGGGATACCATTCTCCAATTGCTCTTCGACAAGCCCATTTTGTGTACAAAAGTTAGCCGTAGTCCAATCAACAGGCCCGAGAGGATAATTGGAGATGGAAACATCATACTTGACTTTACCCTCCCGCTCAATCAAATAATGCAATTTATAGAGTTTAATCCTGCCAACAACCTCCTTTAGCTGCTTGACAATCAATAGGAAATACATGATATTCTTTGTAGGCTTGCTGACATCCACCATAAAAACTACCCTAGATTACGTTTAATGAGGTATATACAATTTTCCCCTGAAATTCATATAAACCACATACTCCGTCAACAAAAGGCTCAAAGCGCCATCAAAACAGGCCAGCAAGACGGGAATTCCATTTATTCTTTATAAAGAGGATTCTGGCCATGTAAAGAGGTTTTTTGTTCAGGCTTGTTTTTTGGGGGGTTTGGTCTTTGCCGTTTTGGGTTTCGTTCTTGACCGTTGGTGGAGCGTTTTAAAATACGAACTATTTACATTCTGGAGTGCACCCCTAAAATGGAC
>DUGC01000074.1 GCA_013331625.1 Candidatus Iainarchaeum sp.
ATCAATTCAGAATAGAACGGTAAAGCTGGTATGCAAATTCGCTCAGCCAGAAAAGTAGCGAAAAGATGCAGAACAAAAGGACGAACTTCCAGTCCCGCACAGCGCCTTCAAAGAGTTTTGCCATGTAATCCCTTTCGTACTTTTGCGGTTAAAGTGTTTAAAAGGATTTTTACTGCAATATTTCCATGGCTGTTACACCATCAGACTATTCAGTACTAAAAAAAGGTGATTTAGCCCCTGGCTTTTCCCTTTCAGGCACTGATGGCAAAAGCCACTCATTGCAAGGGGCTGGGGCAAAAAAAGCCTATCTGGTTATTTTCATGTGCAACCACTGCCCCTACGTGAAGCCAAAGATGAAATACCTCAAAGAACTCAATGATAAATACGCCCCGAAAGGCCTTGCAGTGTTTGGCATCAACAGCAATGACCCGCAAGCGTATGGTGAGGACGATTTTGAAAACATGAAGGCGGTTGCGAGGCAACAGGGTTTTGGTTTCCCTTACCTTCTTGATGGAATCCAGGATGTTGCAAGGGCCTACGGCGCCGCGTGCACCCCTGACCCTTTTCTATTTGATGCGCAGATGAGGCTTGTCTATCACGGAAGGATTGATGACGCGCACATGAAACCACATGAGGCCGCAAAGACTAACGAACTTGAGGAAGCGATTGCACAGGCCCTTGCAGGCAAGGCTGTCAGTGTGAAGGAAGAGCCGTCGTTCGGGTGCAATGTGAAATGGAAAATAAATTGAATTGAAAAATGGCCTGAAACGGAAACAATCATGTTAAAATAAGGTAAATATTATTACAATGGCAAGTATCAGGTTCAATTATTATCTTGGGGCATGGGGGGATTGCATGGAATTGAGCGGGAAGGTTGCTGTAGTGACGGGCGCTGGCCGCGGGATTGGCGAGGAAATCGCTGTCCAGTTCGCAAAGGAAGGCGCAATAGTCGTTGTAGCGAGCCTGCATGCGCAGGAATGCGACGACACAGTAAAAAAAATATCCGCGGCCAGGGGCAGGGCAATACCCTTTCAGTGTGACGTTTCTTGCGCAAAGGACGTGAAAAAACTTTTTGAAAAAACCCTGAAAGAATTCGGGAAAGTGGACATTCTGGTGAACAACGCAGGGATTTTCCCTTTTGTACAATTCAAGGACATGACCGAAGAGCAGTGGGACAAGGTCATTGACGTCAACCTCAAAAGTGTTTTTTTGTGCTCTCGGGAAGCGGCATCCTCAATGGTAAAGCAGGGCAGGGGCGGGAAAATAGTGAGCGTTTCATCCATTGCCTCAATAATAGGCTATCCGAACCTCGTGCATTACTGCGCCTCGAAAGGCGGGATCAACGCTTTCACTCGCGCGCTTGCGCTCGAGCTGGCACCTAGCAAAATCAGGGTGAATGCCGTGCTTCCGGGAGGGGTGAAAACCCCGGGCGTTGGCGAGCTTGACGAGAAAGTCCTGAAGGGCATTGAATCAGGCGTGCCGCTCGCAAGGATGGGCCAGCCGGTTGACATAGCGAACGCGGTGCTTTTCCTGGCCTCGGACAAAGCAGATTATATCACGGGCCAGACTCTTGTCGTTGACGGCGGAAGCACGATAAAGGACTGACGGCTTAAGCCAAACAGGCGGGACTGGCATCGGGCCAGTACTGGGTTTTGTGGCCTGGAAGCGTTCAATAGGGCGAACATAATGTTTTTCCGTATGAACAAAAACTGCAATGGATCTCTCATTTGACGTATTCGCTCCACGGCATTATTTCCAGTTCCGTGATTTTCTTTTTAGTGATTGCGCGCACGAATGCGGAAGCGATCTGCAGGTTCGTAATTAAAGGCACGTTATAATCGATCGCAAAGCGCCGCACATCATACTTTGGGTCGGTTGCGATCTGCTGGAACGGGTCAGGCACGATGATTGCAAGATCTATTTTTCCCTTCTGGAACAGACCGAGCACGTTTGGCTTTTTGTTTTCATGCATTTTATATATCATTTTGCACCTGACCCTGTTTTCCTGCAAAAACTGGCAGGTGTGCTCTGTTGCATAAATAATGTACCCTGCTGCACAAAGGCCTGAGAGTTCCGGAAGCATTTTTTCCTTTGCGCTATCCCCCGTAATGGAGACAAGGATGCTTTTTTGAGGGATGTTATAGCCGGTGCTCAGGAGCGCTTTGAGGAATGCATCCTCAAAATCACTCCCTATGCATGCAACTTCACCCGTGGATGCCATTTCAACGCCCGAAACAGGGTCGGCGCCTTTAAGGCGCGAGAAGGAGAACTGCGGGGCCTTGACACCCACATGGTCGAGCTCTAGGAAATTGTGCTTCCCGCATTCAATTTTCTTTCCCATTATCGCTTTTGTCGCAATATCCAAAAAGTTGGTCCCGGTGACTTTTGAGACAAATGGCATCGAGCGCGAGGCGCGCAAATTGCACTCAATCACTTTTAATTCGTTGTTTTTTGCAAGGAACTGGATATTGAACGGGCCGCAGATCCCGAGCTCTTTTGCAAGCGAGGATGCGATCATTTTCATTTTGCGCACGGTTTCAAGGTAGGTTTTTTGCGGGGGCAGGACCATTGTGGCATCTCCCGAATGCACCCCTGCATTTTCAATATGTTCTGTCACTGCAAGCGCTGTAATGTTCCCCTTGTCTGCAACCGCATCTATCTCAACTTCGCGGCAATTCAGTATGAACTTGCTGATGACTACCGGAAATTCCTTGCTCAGTGATGTTGCATTTTCAAGGTATTGCCCGAGTTCCCTGCCATTAAATGCAACTGCCATAGCCTGCCCGCTAAGGACATATGAAGGCCTGACAAGCACAGGATATCCTGCCGAATCGGCAAACTCCTTTGCCCTCTCCATTGTGGTGAGTTCCTTCCATTCGGGCTGCGGGATTCCCAATGTATCGCAAAGGCTGCTGAACTTGTGTCGGTCCTCTGCCTTGTCAATGCTCAATGGAGATGTCCCGAGCACTTTCAGGCCTGCATTGTGGCATTTTAGCGCTAAATTGTTTGGTATCTGCCCGCCCATGGAGACTATAAGGCCAAGTGGCTGTTCTAACTCGTAAATGTCAGAAACTGTTTCAAAGCTAAGCTCATCAAAATAGAGCTTGTCGCATTCATCATAATCTGTTGACACCGTTTCGGGGTTGTAATTCACCATTATCGTGTTGTAGCCAAGGGAGCGCAGCGTTTTCACTCCCGAAACGCAGCAATAATCAAATTCGACGCTGCTCCCGATCTTGTACGCCCCCGAACCGAGCATAATTACAGAATTTTCCTCCCCGAATGTTATATCATGGCTTGAAGCATTATAAGTTAGGTAAAGATAGTTTGTTTTTGCGGGGTATTCTGCAGCCAGCGTGTCGATCTGCTTTACAAACGGGGTAATCTGCAGGGATTTCCTTTTCTCCCTCACTGCCTGTTCATCAATTTTTGCATCTTTGCCACCTTCCAATACCATTGAAATCTGCTTGTCCGAATACCCCTGCTTTTTCGCTCTGAGCAGTAGCTCCGGCGCCATGCCTTCAAGTGTTGATGCGGCAATTTCTTTTTTTGTTTCAATGATGTTTTTTATGCGCTGCAAAAACCACCTGTCGATTTTTGATGCATTGAATATTTTATTCAGGGAAACCCCCTTCTCAATCGCTTCAGCGACCGCAAAAATCCTTTTATCTGTCGGATACCTCACCTCATGCGCGAGCTTTGTGAAATAAACCTTGTTCCCCACAACCCCATACATCCCTATATGGAGCATCCTTATCGCTTTTTGCAATGCTTCCTCAAATGTCCTGCCGATTGCCATCACTTCGCCGACGCTTTTCATTTCCGATCCTATGCGCTGCGAGACATTCCTGAACTTCTGCAGATCCCAGCGCGGGATCTTCACGACCACATAATCAAGCGCAGGCTCGAATGCTGCTTTTGTTACTTTTGTGATGGAATTTTGCAGTTCCAAAAGGCTGTACCCCAGCCCGAGCTTTGCCGCAACAAATGCAAGCGGGTATCCTGTCGCTTTTGAGGCAAGCGCAGAGCTCCTCGAGAGCCTTGCATTCACTTCTATAACCCTGTACTCTTTGCTTTTGGGGTCGAGGGCGTACTGGATGTTGCACTCCCCGATAATCCGCAGATGCCTTATCACTTTTATCGAGATTTCGCGCAGCATGTGGTACTCGTCATTATTGAGCGTCTGCGAGGGAGCAACCACTATGCTCTCGCCGGTGTGGATCCCGAGCGGGTCGAAGTTTTCCATGTTGCAAACAGTAATGCAATTGTCATGGGCATCCCTTACCACTTCATACTCTATTTCCTTCCAGCCTGCAAGGCACTCTTCTATGAGGAGCTGGGGCACTGTCTTGAACGCTTTCTGGCAAAGGTCTTTGAGTTCAGGTTCACTCTTCACGATCCCGCTTCCCTTTCCCCCCAAGGCAAAGCCCGCGCGCACCATCACAGGATAGCCGATCCTTTTTGCAGCTGCAAGGGCTGGTTTTGACGATGTCACTGCAATGGATTTCGGCACATTGACATTGATTTTCCTCAGCTCGATATTGAATAATTCCCTGTCCTCTGTAAGTTCAATGCTCCTGACCGGTGTCCCAAGTGGCTTTACCCCGTACTTTTGCAAAACTCCGCTCTTTTCAAGGCTAAGGCCGCAATTGAGGGCCGTCTGGCCCCCGAATGAGAGCGCAATCGCATCGGGATTTTCCTTTTTTATCACTTCCTCGACAAAATGGGGCGTGACAGGAAGGAAATACACCTCGTCAGCAAAGCCTTTTGAAGTCTGGACAGTAGCAATGTTGGGGTTTATGACAATGACCTTTATGCCCTCTTCCTTTAGCGCCTTGATTGCCTGCGAACCGGAGTAGTCGAATAGGCGGCAGTAATAGCATTAATCATATAGCCATACACTGCTTTCGCCGGCCTGTCCGATTTGCAAGGCCCCTGAGCCTAAAAGCAAAACTTTTTTCGGTTTATCCATGCAACTGATTCACCTCCATTAATTCCAAAACCATTGAGTTATTAAGCGATTTCTGACGGCCGCTTGCGTAACTCCTCGCCAATATTTTTTCCAGAGTATCCAATTTAGTGCCGCTGCTAAGATATATTTCATGATGAAAACTTTTAATGCTTTGGAGTGTAATTGAGGTTCTGACAATTTGCGCCCAGAATTTCATTTTACCTTCAGGCGTCATTTTCATTCTGCGGCCAGCAATGGAGTTCCGGACGTCATGATATTTCCTGCCAAAATGCGAAGCATTTTTGATACTGCGCAAGGCCAGACTCTCTGCAGATTTAGGTTTTTCGCGCATCATTTCATCACTTCACACTGAATTTTCTGATATTAATTTTATTGCAGCTCTAAGAGTCCGCCCTATAACAGCAAGATCTCCTTTTGACTGGTGTTTAAGCATAATAGATGCCGCATCTTGGTCGTCTTCTGTTTTAAAACCTCTGTTATTTTTGACAAATTTCTTAACCACATTAGTAACTTCGTCAAACTGGGCATCGACATTTTTAAACTGACTTTCTAAAAATGCGGTTGCCAAGCTTCGGTCTCCATGAAATTTTGACAAAGCAAAGTTTGCGATTTTATTTCGTGCGATAACAAAACTAAGATTATGTTTTTTATGGTAAACCAAGATATCTGAGATTTCCCTGTTTCTTATAGATTGTCTCACAACTCTGCAAAAAAACTTTACTCGCCCATTCTCAGACATTGTATAACGTGATAATGCCCCATAATTTGCCGATGATGGATATTTTCGGGCATATCTAAAAGCCAACTCAACATATTTTCTGGCCAACTTTGTATTAGCTGGAACTTTCATTTCAGCACCTTCAGGAACTCATCAAACAAGAATCCCGTGTCCACCGGCCCCGGGTTTGCCTCAGGGTGGAACTGCACTGAAAAGAACGGCTTTGTCTTGTGCCTTATGCCCTCGTTGGTGTCGTCATTCGCGTTCCGCATCCACGGCTCCCAGCCTTTCTGCAGGGTTTTCTCGTTTACCGCAAAGCCGTGGTTCTGGCTCGTGATAAAACACCTTTTTTCCCCCACAATATAGGCCGGCTGGTTCTGGCCGCGGTGGCCATACTTGAGCTTGTAGGTGTCTGCCCCTGAAGCGAGCGCGAGGAGCTGGTTTCCAAGGCAGATGCCAAAAATCGGCCTTTCATCCTCAAGTGCCTTGCGGATATTTGAAATGGTGGCGGTGCACATCTTCGGGTCCCCGGGGCCGTTGCTCACCATTAAGCCATCAAAATCGAATCTGTTTTCTGCCGAAAGGAAATCATAATCCCAAGGTACCCTTATGACCTGCACTCCGCGCTTCAAAAGCGAGTGGATGATGTTATTTTTCGCCCCGCAATCGATCAGCAGAACCTTCTTTTGCCCCTTGCCATACACTATCGGCTTGTGGATGCTGACATCTGCGGCAAGGTTCGCTGTATTTGGATCGTAGCGCTGTGCATCCTGTTCTTCAACCACTATTTTTCCCAGCATTGTCCCCTTTTCACGCAGTATTTTTGTCAAGGCGCGCACGTCAATTCCTGCAATTGCAGGTATTTTCTCCTCATTTAGCCACTGCCCAAGCGATTTTGCTGCGCTATAGTGGGAATAATTGCCTGAATAATAATTCACCACAAGGCCCTGCACCTGTATTTTGTGCGATTCAAAATTTGCGATGAGGCCGTTCTCGACAATTTTTTCGGGAACACCGTAGTTCCCGGCCAAAGGGTACGTGAGGCAGAGGACCTGCCCTGCATAGCTCGGGTCGGTGAGGCTCTCATTGCAGCCCACCATGCCTGTGTTGAATACAACTTCGCCTGCAGCAGGGCGCGGATAGCCAAATGAATACCCTTCAAAGCTTGTCCCGTCATCGAGAACAAGCCTTGCTTTCGGGGAGTTCATGACGCGCACCCCTCTAAATTGGAAAGGACAAGTGAGTGGGTGGAATTGGGGGGCGCAAGGCCTGCAATAAAAAAGCAAAAATGTTTCATCTAAAAAAAAGGTTATGCTGGAGAATGTTTATAAGGCTTTGGCGCACTGTTCCATATCTTCTGGGGGCATAGGCAAACGTAGCCAGAAAAGCTTCCGCCATATTTTATTTTCCCTTGCACAGCATGCGGTTTAGCATCTTTTCAGTTGCCTTTATTGCCGCCATCACCTGATCTGAGTCTATGCCGGTTGTCACGATCTGCTTCCCGCTGCACTTCCAGGTTATTGTGGTCTCCACAATCGCATCTGTCTTCCCTCCGGGGGGGATCCTCACTTCATAATCGACAAGTTCGGGCAGTTCGACCCCTGCATCTTTTGCCGCCTGCACAAGCGCATTCATGAAAGCGTCATAGCAGCCATTCCCCTGCGCGCTCTTGCTTATCTGCTTTCCATTGAGAATTATTGAAATCTGCGCAAAAGGCTGTCCCTTGAGCGAGGATGATATTTTGCACTCAGTGATTTTCACACGCCCTTCAAGCGGGGTGTTCAGCACATCCGCAATTATAAACGGCAAATCCTCTGATGTCACGGTCTCTTTCTTGTCGCCGAGCATGACCACACGTTCCAGTATAATCTTTTTTTGTTCGGGGGTGAGATCCATTTTGAGTGCTGCAAGGTTCTGCTCGAGACTTGCCCTGCCGCTCAGTTTCCCAAGGGCATATTCCCTTTTGCGTCCAAAGCGCTCGGCAGTGAGCGGGTTCACATAAAGGTTGCCTTTCGCGTCCCCGTCAGCATGGATCCCGGCGGTCTGGGTGAATACATCCTCGCCCACGATCGGCTTGTTCGATGGGATTTTCTTGCCCGAAAACCTCTCCAAAAGCACGCTGATTTTCTGGAGGGCGGCCTCATCGGCACTGCATTTCCTCCCAGCCTTGTCATTGACCGCGGCGATGACTTCTGCAAGGGCCGCATTCCCCGTCCTCTCCCCAAGGCCGTTTACTGTGCAGTGCAGCCCGCCAATTCCTTCCTGCGCTGCAATAAGGCTGTTGGCGGTTGCAAGCCCATAATCATTGTGCGCGTGGAAATCGCATTTTTCGAGCGGTATTTTCCTTGCCATTTCCTTTAAATAATTCTGCAGCTGCAACGGGGCCAGTATTCCCAAAGTATCCGGCAAAAGCAGCCTTTGGAGCCTTGTTGCCTTTAATGATTCCACAAAATCAAATACATATTGGGGCGAATCCTTCATGCCATTGCTCCAGTCCTCAAGATAAACATTGACTGCGATGCCATTGTGGCTTGCATAATCCATTACCGCTGCGACATCGGAAAAATGCTGCTGCGGGGTTTTTCGCAGCTGGTGCTCGCAGTGCTTTTGCGAGCCCTTTGCCAAAATGGATGTTGTGCGGCAGCCCGCTTCATTTGCCCAGTCAATGCTTTCCCTGTTGACAAATGAGAGCACTTCGACCCTTTCAAGCAGCCCTTCGCCCCCAGCCCACTTTGTAATGGCCTTTACTGTCTCAAGCTCTCCCCTGCTCACGCGCGCCGAGGCAACCTCAATGCGGTCAACATTGACTTCACCCAGAAGCATTTTTGCAATAGAGAGCTTTTCCTGCAAAGCAAAAGAAATGCCGCGCGTCTGCTCGCCATCGCGCAAAGTGGTATCCATAATCTGGATGTGATCAGTCATGTTGCCACCCATTCATTCACCGGCATAAGGACAGAGAGTAGGTAATATTGAAAAAGAGCATTATTGAAGTTGGATTTTGGGGGGAATTTGTAAATCCCTTCTTTTTGGCATAAAAGGTTAAAACCTACAAAATTTTTAAATGCAGTGGGGCCGCCTTATAGGGGCGTAAAAGCCGATAGGCAATAAAATGCCGTTTTTTAGAACCTGCGCAGCTTTTCCTCGTCGCTGACCTTTTCACGCAGGTATTGCATGAATTCAGGTTTGTAGTTGCTTATCTCCTCAATATTTCCTGTCTGCATGTACTGCATCACCTTTCGCACAAAGAGATTACTTCCAACAACCTGCGGCATCACTACATAATCCGCCCCTGCCTCATAAAGTGCCAGGGCGTCATGGAAATAATGCGCCCTTGCAAATACGACAAGCTGCGGCCTGCTTTTTTTTACATATTTTATGAGGGAAAGGCACGGTTTTGCAAAGGGCACGGCAAGGATTATGGCTTTTGATCGTTCCATGTTGAGCTTTTTCCACAGTTCAGGGTTGTCAACCGAGCCATAGAGCGTGTTTGTCCCATGCTCAATGTTATATGAAACCACTTTTGGGTCGCAATCAATGACAACGACTTGCGATTCTTCCCTGATCGTTGCCGCGATGCTCTGGCCCACGGTGCCGCCCCCGAAGATGATCACATGGTCATTGAGCTGGGCGGGAAGGCTTTCAAGCAGGTTTAGGCTGCGGTGGAGGATTTTTGCGTTTTTGAGCGGTTTGGCATACCTGCAGACGAGTCGATCTAAATTTGCGTAAATTGCAGGCGTGTAATTCACCAGGTAAGGGGTCATTGCCATCGAGAGGGCAATTACAAGGATGAGGAATGAGTAAAGGCCGGGTGTTGCCTGAAGTATTGCGCTCCCCTGGCTTGCAAGGATAAATGAGAACTCGGAAACCTGCGCGAGCGCGAGAGCAACTGAGAGGCTCACCCTCCCGCCATAGCCGGCAAGCAGGGTGATTGCATAAATTATGAGGGGCTTGAATACAAATACTATTGCAAGGATTGCAAGCGCGAGCCCTGCTGGAAATGACATAAAAGTGGGCGTGATCTGTATGCCAAGTGTCACAAAAAATATTGTTGCAAGAAAGTCCCGAACGCCCCTTACTTTCTGCAGCACTTCCATGCTGTAGGGGAGGGTGGAGAGCGCAACCCCTCCGATGAACGCCCCCACTGAAATGGACAGGCCCATTGCATATGATAGGAAAATGAAAACGAATACCGAGCTCATGGCAGAAAGGAACAAAAGCTCCTCACTTTGCGTTGCAAATGAAAAAAGCTTTGGGTAAATGAATCGGTTTAATGCAAATGCGATTGCAAGGATTGCAACGACTTGCAAAAATAGCGGGGCAATTGAGGAAAAGGAGAACAATGAGCCGATATTTTGCAATAGCGAAAGGCACAGTATTGCAAGGATGTCCTGCATGAGCAAAAAGCCTATCATGATGCGCCCGTGCAAAGTATTGATCTGCCTTGAATCGGAAAGGAGCTTTACAACAATAGTTGTAGAAGAGAACGCGAGTATGAGCCCAAGGTACAGGGACTGCTCGAAATTGAGGATTTTCAAAAATGAGTTAAGCGCAAACACAACAAGGGCTGTAAGGCTTATCTGCAGGGCCGTGCCAATGGTTGCAAGCTTTCCAAATTCAAGTAATTTGCGAAGGTCTGTTTCAATCCCGATTGAAAAAAGGAGGAACGCAACCCCGAGTTCGGAGAGAAGCATTATTTCCTCGCTCGTGGTGACACCGATGGGAACTCCGAGCGCGCTAAGGTGCATCGCCCCCAAAAAGAGCGGTCCGACAAAAAGCCCCGCCGCGATGTATGCAAGGAGCGGCGGCTGGCGCAAAAGCTTTGCGAGAAAATTGAAGAGCGTCGCCGCTATGAGTATGAGCCCTAGGTCAAATAGGAGCGTCAAGCTCCCTATAGCCATTCAATTCACCCACACAATCACTTCTTTCCGTATATTATATGTTGTGGTGTGCCACCCGGATCGAGTCTGCCATGGCTTGTTTAAAAAGTATTTTTCCCCCGGCGTGCCCTGACGCTCAAAAGGGCATATTGCCCATTTTGGCCAGAAGGTCACTGGACGCCGTCAATTCGGGGGTTTTTGGACAAATGCCAGTCTGCCAAAAACCTTTAATAAGTGGAAAAACTGTATTTTAGCACGGTGAATGATAATGAAACCACATTCAATTGCAACCCGAAGGAATGTCAACCGGTTGATGACTAAACTTGCCCAAGACTCCACATTAAAAATGCTAAGTGTCCATCAGGGCCCTGCACGCCGCGCATTGCCAATAGAAACGTTCGCAGAACCCCAGCATTCAAAACAGTTTGTGAGGAAAAGGCCTGACGCCAGATTAATCCGTTAGGGAAGGGGCATTTTTGAAAGAGGGCATGAAAAGGAAATTTAGGGTGCAATGAAGATAATTATTGAGCCATGGCAAAAAAGTGTTTTTATGGTGAAAAGGAGCAAAAAATTCAATAAGCCCCATTTTGTAAAGTCGGGAATGGTTTCCGGGCTTGGAAAAGGGGTAATGCGGCTTGCGCCGGCAACAGGGCATGAGCCATACGCAAAACTGCATAAGAGATTCATTTTTGCTTTTGGTAAAGAGCCGCGCAGCAGGCAGGAGTTATATGAAAGGCTTGGCATTAATCCTGAAACTGCCAGAACTATTGAGGCGGGAGTTATCCACCATATGACTTACAATGGACTTCCTGCCGCGCTTGTTCAGGAGGCGGTCGAACACAATTTTTCCCCTGTATCCAAAAGGGACGAAGTAAGCCGCCAGAAAAGGAAATCATTATAGACTGGAAAACAGTTATTGCTAAAATGCCAAAAAGACCACGAAATCCCCATCTAACTCCGGAGGAAAACCACTCCAGCCAAGACATCAGGGTTATAACGGGATAATAGAAACGAATCCGGCAGTTAAACGAAGGCAGGTTAATTCGACTGTTATGAATGGCGGATCCATGACCGACCACCCAGTGCCGAGTTGGAAAACTATGGTTTTAGGGCAGGCAAATAAATTCAAAAAAAATAAAGGTAAATAGCGCCGTTTGCTAAACCTTCTTCCACTTCACTCCGCATGGAGTATCCAAAAGTTCTATCCCGTTTGCCGCAAGATCTTTCCTGATTTTATCGGCCTGCGCAAAATCCTTTTTCTTGCGATAAAGCTCGCGCTGCTCAATGAGCGCCATGAGTTCTTCAGGAAGCTTCTCGTCCCTTTTCCCGAATTCAAAAAACCCGAAGATTTCATTCAGCTCTTTCAGGAATGCGATGATGTTTTCGGCATCCCTTTTTGAAATTTTGCCGGCAGAAATGAGTGAATTGGTTTTCGACTCGAATTCATGCAATTGTGCCCATGCATTGGGCAGGTTGAAGTCCTCATCCATCGCGGCAACAAAGCCCTCACGCGCACTTGAAATTATTTCCTTCACCTGCTTGTTTTCCCCTTCACCTGAAACCGCGAGCAATCCCTGGATGAAAGAGTTCCATTTCCCAAGCCCCTTTGCAGCCTGCGCCATGGCTTTTTCATTGAAGTCGACCCTTGAGCGGTAATGCAGCCCTGCTATGAAAAACCTGAACACTTTCGGGTCAAACTTTTCGAGCAGCTGCGGGATCGTGATGTAGTTTCCAAGCGATTTTGACATCTTTTCCCCGTTTATTGTGACCATCCCAACATGCATCCATATTTTTGCGAGGGGTTTTTTTGTAAATGCCTCTGACTGGGCAATCTCGTTTTCATGGTGCGGAAA
>DUGC01000031.1 GCA_013331625.1 Candidatus Iainarchaeum sp.
TGGAATTGACCACTATCCGACTCCCGCAGATATAGGGAAAATGGGTCCGAATAACCTTTTAAAATCAGTTGTCGCAGCTTTCAGGATTAGCCGGGGATGCCAAAAAGGGGCCGCATTCATAATATTTAAATTAGTTGAGTACCAAAAATTCTCTCATATGTCAGGCGGACACGGCGGCGGGCATGGCGCAGGCCATGATGAGGGCCATGGCAAAGAGCATGGCGGGCATGAAGAAGAGCACGAGGAAGGGCAGGGCGAAGAACACGGGCATGAAGAACATGAGAGCCANNATACCTCTTGCAGTTTATGCAGGCCTTGCGCACGGGGTCGATGCGGGGATACTGGTCGGCCTTATTTCCTATCCGCTTTCAAACGTTTTCATGGAGGGCGGGTTTGCAGGCATGTGGACACTTTTGCAGGCCGTTGGAGGGGCGGTTGCGGGCGGCCTTGCAGGCTATGTGAACAAGGCGACGAAAGGCGATCTCCTCAAATTCAGCGTAATCGGGACTGTCCTTTTCGAGTTTGCCGTGAACCTGCCTGACGGGGCACTGATAGTTTGGCCGTTCTCGTTTGTGCACATTGTCTCGAATGCTTTCATCGCGCTGCTTTTGGGCGAGCTTTTGATCAAGGGAAAATAAGGGCCTGATTTTTGCATCAAATGGATAAATATATTCAATCCCTTGCAAAAAAATACACTAAAACCCCGATTCCCAAAATAATGAATGCGGATTTAAAAGGCAGGATTTTCATTTTCCTGCCTGCAAAAGTAATTTATAGCACGAGGCCGTTCTTTAATCATGGATGAGGGCATCAAAAAGAACATGCTGCACCTTGTCATACTCCTGATTTTGGTGATTGCGCTCCTCGGGGTGCTCATGCTCACCGGCCTGCTTGCATGCAGCTCGGTTCCCGGCGGGTGCGATGCGTATTATTTCATGAAGGCAGCATTAAACCCGCAAAGGCCAACAGGCCCCATGATCCTTGTGGTTTATGGGGATAGCGGGATGGGAAACCCTGACGCGCTTTTAAGCGTGCTAAATGAGCGCGATATCCTCAATGCGCAGGCCCGATCGATGCACATTGACAAGATCACGCAGGGCAATATCCGCGATTTCGACCTTGTTATTGTCGAGCACGCGAAAAAAATATGCACAAGCAAGCTCAGGCTTTTCCAGTACTATGTAAGCTCGGGCGGAAGGCTCGTATGGACCGCAGATTCGGGCACGGAACTGTGCGGGGGAGATTATACAGGCGGCAGGACAAGCGAAACAGACCGCCTGCTCCTTGAGAGCGAGAGGAAGGAGAACGGAAAGCCAATACCCATCGGGCCATGGGCGAGGAGGGACGCCAATTTCCAGGTCTCCTTTGACGAATTTTTGGGGGTGAATTACAGGGGCAATTACTGCGAATTTGCCCGCTGCAACCCTAAAGAGATGTCAGGGACAATAGAGATAGTAAATAGCGAGCACAAGCTCTCCTATGGCCTGAGCCCTTCAATACCATATTACGGGGACTTTGCAGTAGTGGAGCGGAGCAAGGATGAGGAAACGCGCCTTGTTGCAACCATCGATTATGGCACAAGCCTTTTAGGCAAGGCATCAGGGCAGCCTTGGCTTGAGGGCGGCAAAACATACAACTTTGGAAAAGACCTCCCGTTCATCGTTTCAACACAGGTCGGCGAGAGGGTTGCATACTACGCGGTGCCGCTTGAATCTTTTGTTATAGGGCAGCCGGGGAAGAACAAAGCACTTTTGGAGCAGATGTATCAGGGGATGCTCTACAAATAAATTAACCCGATTTTTTTGCAAATCCCGGAATTTACAGCCCACTATTGCAAAATTTTCAAAAATTCCGCAAAATCCGCCCAAAGGTTCCAATTTAATATATTGCGCTGTTCATTTCTTAGTTTAGGTTAGGGCCTGTAGCTCAGCTTGGATAGAGCACTTGCCTTCTAACCCTTTTCTTTTTCTTGGGAAGAAAAGAAAAGCGTCCTTGCAGGACGAGGCCCTGCAAGGCCTCGCAAACCAAAAGGTCTGCAAGGTAACGGAAAAGAAAAAGGAATATTGGTTCTTTTCTTTTTCGCTAACGTTTCTTTTCTTGCAAAGAAAAGAGAAAGGCGAAGGGAAGTTAGCAAGGGGTCCTGGGTTCAAATCCCAGCAGGTCCGTTTAACGCAATGAATTTTAAGGGATTGAGGCAATGAATAGGTCGCACACAAACAAGGCGGGACAATGAGAATTAGAGCAAAAAAAGGCCAGTTACGGTTCGGAAGGCCGGCACCAGAATCACTTGCCACATTGAATGCAACGATCGCGAAGCGTTTGCAAAAGCTTCGCCCTTTGAACATGAAAGTTTTAAGCCAGCCGGAAAAACGGGAGTTGCGCGGGATTGAGTTATTTGAGGAATTTGCAAAATACGAGGATGTCACAGACGCTAAAAATAGGGCCGAATTGGAAAAACAATTTATGCAAAATTCAAGAGACCGCCTCCTTGCACAATGTAACAAATTTGGTAAAGCGGGACTTGTTCTTCGCAATATTTTAATAAAGACAGGCCAGGGGAAAAGTGCGAAAGCCCAAAAAGAAATTAGCGTAATTGCAAGAACTAAGGGCGGGAAAAAACAATTACGCGAATACTTAAAGTTACTCCATGAGATTGATTTTAGAGTACGAGAAGAGTATAATGCATTAAGAATATTCGGGGGCATGGAATATATGAAGGAAGGAAAATACCCCAACACTGCCGCATTGTTCAGGCATGAACTTGCAAATGCCGCTAACGAAGTAACAACATTTTTATTAGCGACACAACTCAGGATAGAAGCTGCAATTAACCAAGGTAGATAAGGATGGATTTCCGCAAAGAGCTTGTGAAGGCAATTGCTGCAGCTGGCATAGATGAAAAAACTGCCGATGCGCTTTTGCAAAAGCCGCCCTCGCACGAGATGGGGGACTACGCGCTGCCCTGCTTCAAACTGGCTGCGGGAAAAAGCCCGCTTGAATTCGCAAAAGAGCTCGCGGAAAAAATCGAGCTGCCAAAACCATTCAAACCTGCCCAGGCCAAAGGCCCTTATGTGAATTTTTTTATCGGGGGGGCAGAGTATGCAGGCCATGTGATCGGGGCAATACTGCAGGAAAAGGAAAAATACGGGATGCAGGGCAAAGCGGGCGGGAGTGCCCCGAGCGGAAAAAAAGCTGAAAGGATCATTGTCGAGTACTGCCAGGCAAATCCCCTCAAGGCGTTCCACATAGGGCATGTGCGCAACATCTGCATGGGCGAATCCATCGCAAGGCTGTTCGAGGCGCAGGGGAAGAAAGTAATCAGGGTCGATTATGGCGGCGATGTGGGGCCGCATGTGAGCAAGACCCTTTATGCATACAGGAACCTGCCGCACGGGCCCGAACCCAAGGGCCTGACTGAAAAGGAGAAATGGCTCGGGGAACTCTATTCTGCAGGGGCAAAGGCGGTCAAGGAAAACCCCGGGCTTGAAGGGAAGATGCGGGAGATGGTAGTAGCACTTGAGGGCGGGAAGGATAAGCAGCTCGTGGCTGACTGGAAACATTTGCGCGAAATGAGCATCCAGTGCTTCAAGAGGATTTTTTCCGAACTCGATGTTGAATTTGACAGGATCATACTTGAGAGCGAAGTCGAAAAGGAAGGGATAAGGACCGCAAAGGAGCTTTACGAACAGGGCATTGCCATAAAGGACCAAGGGGCACTTTTAATTGACCTTACTAAACACGGCCTTGAAAAATTCCTCATACTCAAAAGCGACGGCGCTGCGCTCTATTCAAGCAAGGATATTGCGCTTTCAAAACTCAAGAAAAAGGAGTTCGGGGCAGAGCGGTCCTATAATGTCGTCGGCGCAGAGCAGTCATTCTATTTCCGCCAGCTTACAAAAACGCTCGAGCTGCTAAATGAGCGCAAGCCTGAATACTGCCCCACAGAGCACATATCATATGAACTTGTAAGGCTAGAAGGCGCAAAGATGTCATCGCGCGAAGGCAATGTGATCACTTATGCAGAGCTATTCAGCACGGTTTTTGGGAAAGCCCTCTTTGAGACGCAAAAAAGGCATGAGGGCTGGGACAAAAAAAGAATTGAGGGGGCTGCAAAATCAATTACTCTTGCAGCGATCAAATTTGGCATGGTGGCAAGTGATCGCAATAAAGTGATAACATTCAACTGGGAGAAGGCAGGCTCGCTCGAAGGCGAAACGGGGCCGTTTGTGCAATACAGCCATGCTCGCGCAACCAGTATACTTTCAAGGGCGGGAAAATTCAAAATGCCGCAAGAGGTGAAGCTTGGCGAGGAAAAGGAAAGGCAGCTTGTCACCCTGCTTGAATCCTATCCCGCGCAGGTGCGCGAGGCAATGCATTCATACAGCCCGCACAAGATTGCACACTACCTTCTCTCACTTGCATCGGCATTCAATTCATTTTATCAGGAACTGCAGGTATTGCAGGCACCAAGCCCCGTCAGGGAATCAAGGCTGGCACTCGTAAAAGCAAGCACTATAGTGCTTCAAAATGGCCTGAAAACCCTGAATATTGATGCCCCTAGTGAAATGTAGCCCGGATTCCTTTAAAATTTGAAAATTAAAATTTTATGCAGCCATTTTAAAATTTGCAGCATTATAATCCCGCCTAATTTAATTAGCGCCATCTACTGGGGTTTTAAGCCGGATATTTATTCGTTTCGAGACAACAAACTAACATGGACCAGCAGCATCTCGACCGGCTTTGCGGCCTTAAGGATACTGTTGCAAAAAACCACCACGATTCAAACCCCTCAATGATTGAGCAGGCGTTTTTCTTTTCAATGAATGCGCACCACAACCAGAAAAGGGAATCTGGGGAGCCGTATTTTATCCATCCTCTTGCAGTAGCTGAAATGGTGGCGGAAAACGGCCTTGACGACACGCTTGTAGCAAAGGCCCTGATGCATGATGTTATCGAGGATACAAAGGTTGACAGCGCGCAGATAAGGCTCAAATTCGGGAAGGACATTTACAGCATTATAGACGGCCTCACAAAGCTAGACAAGGCCGCATTCCGCTCAAGGCAGGAGCACTCGACTGCAAGCACGATCAAGACCATCCGCGCGGCATCACATGACATCAGGGTCATGGCACTAAAGCTCTTTGACAAGCTCCACAACATGAGGACAATTGGCCACCTTGCACCTGACAAGCAGAAAAGGATTGCCGCCGACTGCCTTACAGTCTATACACCGCTGGCGCACCAGCTTGGGATGCATAAGCTAAAATATGAGTTCGAAGACCTCTGCTTTGCTACCCTTGAGCCGAAAAAATTCTCCGAGACGAGGGCAAAAGCCGGGCAAATGCGCAAGGAAAAGTCAGCCGACATCTCAAAGGCCATTGATGCCCTCAGGCCAAAGCTTTTGCATGCGCGCTTTGAGGAGAAAATTAAATCATTCTATTCAATTTACAGCAAAATGATTGCGCAAAACAAGCAGGTAAAAGAACTCAATGACACCCTTATACTCAAAATTATCGTGCCTGAAAAGGAGGACTGCTATGCCGCGCTCGGAATTGTGCACAGCACGTTCAAACCAATCCCCGGAAAATTTAAGGATTTTATAGCAATCCCTGAGCATGGCATCTACCGCTCTTTGCACACACAGGTCATTGGCCCATCAAAAAAGCCGGTAAAAGTTTACATTTTTTCACGGGAAATGGACCAAATTGCAGACCAGGGGGTACTGTATCTGCTTAAAAAAGCCCGTGAAAATGAGGCAGTCATCAGGTCGATTTCAAACCGCTTCCTCAAGGTCGATTCCTCAGGCATCAGCGATGGCGAGGACCTCGCAGGGCAGCTGGGCCTTGATTTCCACAACAGCGCCATGGTGGTTTTCAGCGAGGACGGGCAGGTCATGAACATACCGCTCGGCTCGACGGCACTAGACTTTGCATTCTTCCGCAACGAGAGGGGCGTCAAGAATGCCTCGAAAGCGGAAATCAACGGCAAAATATCAAACCTCTGGTCGCCTTTAAACCCTGGCGACCGTGTGAAAATACATTATTCCCTCACGCGCCAGTTCAGCCCGAACTGGGCATCATTCGTGAACTCGGCGAAAGCAAAAAGGATAATCGAAAAGGAGATTGGAAAAAGCCACCTTGCCGCAAACAGCAAGCTCGCAAAGCTTATCATCGAGGCAGTAGACAGGCCAGGGCTCCTTGCCGCACAGGCTGAAATAATATCCAAAAACGGCCTCGACATGGAAGTCATAAGGGCAGTGTGCAGGGCTGACAAATCCACATGCTCAACCGAAATACTTGTAAGGAACAGCACGCACAAGGGCATACAAAAGGCCATCCGCAACCTTCGCGAGATGGAAGAGACGCTCAACCTGAGCGTTGAGTACATGGAATAAGCTTCAAAAACCGGGCACTGAAAAAACAACTTCTTTTGCTGCGCGGCCATAGCTTACAATGCTGCACTGGCTGCATTCAGCTCCGTCCTTTAGTATTTTTGGCGAATTGAAATTGGCATTGTAAAGCGTTATTGTAGCAGGCAAATTGAGCTGGGGCAGGCTGCTTTGGTTTAGCGTGATTTTGTTTTGTGAAATGCCGAGGCCTGCATCTATATCCAGCCTGTCATCTTCGCCATTTGTTGTTTTCACGAGCAGGATATTTTGATTTGTGTATGAAATTTTCCCGATATTTGAAATCCCCAATTCAAGGTTCTGCATTCCATTGATGTCTGTTGCATTGAAATCAGGCCTGATGTCGAATTTTGNNTGTCAACAGGATCTGGGACACCATCATGGTCTGCATCGCTTTTTCCTGCAATTGCTTTGCCTGCATCCAGCAGTGATAATGGGTGCGGGTAAGGATAGGGGATAAAATAGTCAGTCCAGATGTTTGGCGCGGTGCATTTATACAGTGTGCCAAAAGCAGGGGTTGCCGGGTGAATCCCTGTTGCGCCAGGGCTAATAGAATTGCAGGGCTGCTCTGTTGCCCAGTAGGCCACGCCCATAGCGCATACGGCCGGACGGGATGAGAGCAATCCGCACCCGATTCCAACAGAGCCGTCAAAGGCTTGAGCCTGATTGTAAAATTCTGCATTTTCATGTACCACGTTGCAGCAGTCGGCCACTATACGGTAGCGGGATGTGGCATCAGGGGCTATGTTCCAATCAGGCGTTACTATCAGCCTGTTTGGCGTAGTGCCGCTAATCAGCCTCTGCTGCCCTGCACCGGCCCCTGCAAATATTTCCAGCCCATACCTTGCGGGCGTTCCAAAGCCAGACGGAAAATTAGCTTTTGAGTTATCAAGATAGTTGGAGCCGCCGCCACTTGCAGTACCTGGCGGCTCAGCGGGGATTTTGGAATGTATCAGGGTGGCATTATTTTTCCGGTTGTTCCAATAATATGACTCGGAAACATGCTGGGGGGAAGGGTTTGTTGTCGGGTTGAGGGAGTCATCATATTCTTCGCGTATTTTTGTAAAGAAGGATCCTGAGGTAGCCACATTGTTGTTGAAGACAACTGCTTTTCCTCCCCGCTGATCGAGCAGGCCAACAGTGTATGGCCCTGCATTGATCTGGTTTCCATATAACTCCCCTCCAAAACATGAGTACATATGCCCAGTGCCCTGGTTCCCGTGCATATCAAATAAGGAATAAGCATTTGCGGAGAGGTTTATTGTATTGTACCTGAATGCATACCTGTTTGCATACTGGCAGTCCGCCAAAATGCCTGATTGCAGCCCCGTAAACATATTATCTTCAAAGTACATGTTGTTGTTTGGTTTGCCAAAAACAACCCCTTCCCAATTATCCCACCATTCCTTGCCGTTTCTATAACTGCTTGGCAGGCGGATTGGATAACTGACATTATCGAAAATATTGTCATGCACTACGCCCCTCATGCCATTAACATAAATTGCCTGGCCATCACCTGCAACATTCGCAAAACGTATGTGGTCTATAACCACTTTTGTCTGCACTGTAACGGAGGATGATGCCGCCCCATTCAGGCGAATCCCTGGGCATTTATTTCCAAGGTCCAATGTAAGACCCGATATCCGAAACCCCTGATTGACCTGGAAATCGGAAGGGGTATAATCAATAAACCAGCCCGATGGGCATGCATTAGTGCTGGTGATTATTGTTTTGCCGATCCCGCCCCCCATAATGCTGATCCCCTTGGAGATGGCTATATTGCCGTTCCAGTCGCAACTTCCTTCAGGCACAAGGACCGTGTCCCCATTACCCGCATCATCAATTGCCTCGAGCACATCACCCCTGCTGCAGCTTGCCGCTCTCACCTCATTTCCTTTTTGGCAGGATGCAAAGTCTAATGACCTGCAGTCAGCATTGCAGCTTAATGTCCCTGACTTAAAACCGGGTATTGAGGCACAGGTATCTCCCCCCACATCCGTCCCGTCACACGCTTCCCCCACCTCAGCAATATTATTGCCGCAAACAGGCGCTGCCAAAGTGAATGGCATTGCCGTCAGCAGCGCAGCCAGGAACATGAATGCAATTGAA
>DUGC01000021.1 GCA_013331625.1 Candidatus Iainarchaeum sp.
GCCGCGGAAATAAGTCAGCCGCAGGAAGAACACGAAAAGCACAAGCGGCACAATATATATGACCATGCCACCTGCCCCAAAGGGGGCCTGCAGTGCAAGTGCAAGCCACTGTTCCTCAGCCCCGATAACCATTTTCTGGTAACCTTGGGAAAAAATGAATGGCAGCACCAGTGCTGCATACGTGCCGAGGGCAAGGGCAAAATAAACCGCGATTTTCGAAAAAAGCTCGCGGTTGCGCCAGAGGTAGAGGAAAATAAAGGGCAGGGCTACAATGATGTTTGCCTTTGCGCTCAGTGCAACCCCGAGTGCAAGCGCGGAGCGGATGTGCTTTTTTGTGAGCAGGAAATATACTGAGAGCAGCAGCAGGAAAGTGGGCAGCCCGTCAAGCTGGCCGTGGAAATAAGTGATATAAAACACTATGGGCGAGCACCAGTAATAAAGCAGGACCTCATGCTCTTTAGTCTTCAGAAGCCTGAGTAGAATGAGGAATATGCCGATGTCTGCTGCGATCAGGGGAAGGCGCGCAAGCAAAAGCTGCAAGTGAATATCGGAAAAGAGGCCTTGCGGAAGGAATGAGAGGATGGCTGCGGGTATGGAAAGTGCGAGCAGCATCGTAGTTGAGTACGGGAACGCCTTGAGCTGGCCTATTGCAAGGAAGTGGTCATATGGATTTGCAAATCCCGCTGTTACAAAATAATCTATAAACGGGATTGTTCCCCTTACAATGAAGTCAGATCCGAAAAAGAGGGAAAAAATTATCTTGAGCGCGAGGACTGCGATAAATGCCCTGCTGTAAAATACTGCAGGAATCCTGATGCGCTGAAATGCTATGAACTTCGACCCCCAAAAATTCACTGCAGCCGTTATCCCTATTGTCAGGATATTTGCAGCCATGGGGCTAAGGCCGGCAAATGTAACAAGCCACTTTAAAGTGCTCAGGCCAAGTAAAAGGGAAAAAATGTAAACTGCCGCATATTTTAAAAGCTGCCCATATTTATCACCCTGTGCCCTGAAAGTGAAGCCGCGGTTGAGGCTGAAGCCTAGCATTACCCCCGCAACATAACCAATTGCCGAAGAGGCGATATAATCAAGCTTCACGAAGCTTAAAAAGGAAAAGAAAACAGCGTAGTTGAGTATTGAGGAAAGCGCCCCGACTAATGCAAAACGGGCAATTTCCCCCGTTACCCCATTCCCCATGCAAACCCCAAAAAAACAGCTTAAAATCAGATAGATAATAATTACTAACCCTTATAACTATTAGCTCTGGCTGGCGGTTCCCCTGATTTTTCGGAAAGTAAGGGTAAATACGGCGGATTTTAGATTTTTTCAATACTCAAAAATCCTCTTTTGCGCCTTTGGCTCTTCAAAGTTGCTCACCCGAATCCCGAACCTGCGGCACACAAACTGTGAATTCTTTTCAAAGAATTCTCCCAAAAGCCCCCTGCACGAATCCGAAATGTCCACTTCGCTTTGCGATGGCCCCGGAAGCGTCGTGCTGCGCGTGATATTTTCAATTCGGTCAGAAACAAGCAATATAGTAATTGTGCGAAACAACACATTTGCATCCTTTGCCTTCCTTGCAATATCTGCTGCAAGGGGGCTGCAGTGCACTGCAATGGCATTCGGATCAGAGGAATTTTCCCTGAGCGTAACTATGCGCGATATCTGCCTTGCGGCCTTCTCCTCGACAGGATCGTTATCTATGCCGAGCGCATGCTCGTGCAGCAAAAGCCCGCGCTTTTCCCCAAAGCTTTCCTGCAGCTCACTTACAGGCGCTGCTGCAAGCTGCACGATTGTTTTTATCCCTTTTTGGGCAAGTGCCCCGGCAGTTTTTTCCCCCACGCCGTGCAGGTCAGCAATTGCCTTTGAGCGCAAAAAATCCTTTACTTCAATTGAGCTCACGACCACAAGCCCGTCCGGTTTGCGGTGGCCTGCAGCCATTTTCGCGATGAGCTTGTTTGGCCCCACCCCAACAGAGCATGAGAGGCGCTCGTCTTCATGCAGCTTCCACTTGATCTTTTCGGCAAGCTTTTTTGCCTCGACATAGCTTCCGGCGCATTTTGCGCTCACATCAAGGCTTGCCTCATCTATGCTCTCCTGCTCAAACCTGTCTGCAAACCCTGCAAAAAGGGCCATGATGCGCCCTGACACATCCTCATAGTGCGGCCTGTCAGCAGGAAGGAACGCTGCTGCTGGGGCTTTTTTCTTTGCATAAATTATAGGCATCCCTGCATGCACCCCGAGCTGGCGCGCGGCATAGTTTGCGCTTGCAACAGCCCCCGAATCCAGAGTCCTTCCAGAATACATGCACACTACAAGGGGTTTTTGAGCAAGCTGCGGATTGCGCAGTTCCTCAAGCTGCGCGTAGAAATAGTCAAGGTCAATGTGCATGATTATGCGGTTCATCTCAAGATTTGAACTAATAATTATTTTTATGTATATAGTTCCTCCAACTAATCCGCAAAGCCCCATTGCATGGCTGGCGGCAGGTAAAAACAATTCAAGAAACCGCATATCTGAAATCAGGTGCTCAGGAACTTGAGGCCTTGCGGGAGAAGCCTCCACATTGAGGGCTTTGTGAGCGCCTTGCCGATAAAGCGCGATGGCCGGTCCATATCCCCGTGCTCGCTGAGGAACTCGCCAACTTTTGCCTTCCCCATTTCCCTAAACAGCTTATCGATCTGCTCCTCGCTCTTGCTGTTGATGAACTGCCTTATCTTCCAGTGCAGCCTTAAATCATTGTTGAGGGCATTGCAGCCCTTCTCGTAGTTCTTGAGGGGCGCATCGCTTGCAAAATGGTCGTGTATTGCATCTGCGCAGATCCTTCCCGCATGCATCCCAAGGATTATTCCCCCGCCCGTGCTTGCCTTGGTCTGGAATGCAGCATCCCCCGCAAGGAGCATGTTGTCCTTTACGGTTGCCTTAAGCGGCTCCCCGACTGGTATGAGCTTGCTGCACATGTCGCACGCTTCGCCAGTGATGTTCTTCTCGTTTATGAACACGTTGAAATCCTTCCTCACATTTCCCGATGTGCTCGCAAGCCCTACGCGGGCCCGCTCCTCGTTTTCGGGAACGATCCAGGCAAAGAACCCTTTTGCATAATTTCCCAAAAATACCTGCGCGAAATGCGGGTCAAAATGCCCCTTCACATCCACCTGGTATGCGTGCACGAAATTTTCAATTCCCGTATTGATCCCCATGATCCTGCGTGTCTTTGAGTTGGCGCCATCAGCGCCCACAATGACTTTGGCCTTTATGATCTCCCCCCTGCCTTTATGCTCGACGAAAACGGTTTCCTTCCTCACATCTATCATGCCTGTCTCAAGCCTGAGCTCTGCCCCTGCTGCAATAGCCTCCCTTGCAAGCGCCCTGTCAAATGCCCCGCGGTCAATCACATAAGCAACAGTCTCTGTGCGCTTCACCTCTATCATCTCATGGTTATGCGAGAAAATCTGCGCCCCCCGCAGCTTGTTTAGCAGAGTCTCCTCAACTTCCTTGCGGATCCCAAGCTCGTTGACCCCGCTTGAGCTGATTAGCCCTGTGCACGCAACAGGATCGCCCACAACGGCATGCTCTTCAAGGATAACGCTCTTCCATCCCCTCTCCTGCAGCCTTTTTGCCGCCGCAAGCCCTGCAGGCCCTGCCCCCACGATTGCCGCCATGTACATAGTAATGAAAAGGAAGCTGGGGAAAGGTTAAAAGAATATTCAATTCCCTTACTCAACTGGCAATAACTCCAGCCAGTGCTTGGCTTTCACGGGCATGTGCCCTTATTCCGGGCATTCCCGTCAAATATGCATTTATTCCATTTTATTGCCGCAGGAAGCACAAGTAACTGTGTTCTTCACTTGCCCGAGAACTTGAATCTGCCCCTGTTTTCAGGGCGCATTTTTTTCTCCTCGGTCCTTGTGGGCTGCGCCGGCCCTGAAAAGCCATGGTGCTTTGTGTGCGGCTTTTTGGAAAGCACAAACAGTGCTGCGCCGCCGACTGCAGCTCCTGCAATAAGCAGCACAACAACTGCCCCTGCAATTGCAAGCAGCAGGTCTGTGCCATCATTTGCAGCTTCGCGCATCGGGTTGGCCCCCGCATTTACCAGAATTGGCGGGGCAATAAAAGTACCCAGTGATTCCTCCAATGATTCCGCCTGCTCTTGCGTGAGCGCGCTTCCCACGGCGTAGGTTATAGTGAGCGCCGACCCTTCAGCAGGCCTTGCAGGGGAGAACTTGATCACGGGGTCATCCTGCAGCACCGTGAAGGGCGTTTCACTCGTGATTGCACTGGCCTTGGATGCAATGGCTTTCGGGATCACTTCAATTATCTCAAAGTCCCCTTCGGGAATGTTTTGTAGTATTATCTCTATTCGTGCCCCAAATCCCGCTTCAGATCCTGTTATGAGGAGCTTTCTTTGCGGCTTTGCAGACAAAGTCAGCTGCTCGGCCTGCTCGAGCATGTCCTGCGCAATGCCCGCGCGGTCAATCAGCGCTATGAGCTCTGATTCATTGTAGCTATATTCTTTTTCCCTTGTTGCGCCCCCATTGCCGATTACAATGCGCCTACTTGCCGCCTGTTGGTTTCCTGCCCTGTCAGTGGCTTCAATGTCGATGGTGTGGCCGGAGTTTGTGTACCCTGCCGAATTGAATTCAAATTCATAATTCCCGCCGGAAAAATTATCCGATTCGCTGACCTTGTTGCCGTCAATCATTGCGGTTATTTTTACAATGCCGCTTCCATCGTCTGAAACCGCAGCCAAGACTTTCACAATCCCGAAAACCTTTTCGCCTTCTGCAGGAGTGCGCAATTCCGCCTGCGGCTTTTGCGAGTCAACAGTTATATCAAACTGCTTTTCGCAAGCGCTTCCCCTGCTGTCCTTACCGCGCAGCGTGAGCGTCACATTCCCGTCTTGTGAAAAGGACAGGTCAAGGGATTTTGTAATTGATGCCCCTTTCAGGCCGACTGCAAGAGTGCTCTCTTTCCCGTCGGCCGTTTTTGCCTTAAGTGTGGCGTTCATTATTTCGCCGCCGCCAAGGGAAATTGTAAATTGCACTGCCTTAGGCTGCGTGTATGCCGGCAGGCCGGATGTTATCGTGAGGCTGCATGCGCTCCCCGAATTGAGCACCTTTTTAACCGCGCTCATGCTCCCCGAATTTCCCGCGTTGTCAATTCCCTGTATCCTGTAATAATACGCTATCCCTTTTGTCAGGCCATCGTCAGTAAAGTGCGTTTCTGCAATGCCCTCAATCCTTTTCACCCCGACATCGCTTGGCAAAAAGTCACGGTCATTGACTTTCTGGTCTATGCTGCGAAAGAGAGTATACTGCCCTATCCCTGAATTGTCTGAAGGCGCCTCCCATGAAAGGTAAATGCTCCCGTCCGACTGGCTCAGCCCAAGGATATTTGCAACAGGCCCGGGGTTTGTGGTGTCGACCCTTACCTTATAATGGTCTGCTGCGCTGCACTCATTAGCGCTGTTGCATGCCCTTAGATGGAAATAATACTCCCCATCGGCCATGCCTGAATACGACTTTGACAACTCTGTAGTCTCATTGGCTGAATCAGGCGTAGTGTCGGACGTCTGGTTGAAAGCGTACCTGTATTTTGATGCGTTCGCAACGCCTGCCCATGTGAATTGAGGCGAGCTGCTGCCCACCCACTTTGACTCATCGGGGTGCGTGCTTGAATTGATGTCAGGCCTTGCGGGGACGTTTGATGATGCAGCCGGAGTTGCGGATGCCTGCTCTGAAAGCGCCCCCATGTTCCCTGACCTGTCCCCTGCCTTCACCCTGAAATAATAGGTAGTGCCGTTTGAAAGGCCGGTTTTCACAAATGAATTTGCTGTTGCGCTCCCTGTGTAAGTGCTTGAATCTGCAGTGAAATTGTTTGTGGTTGACATGTAAATGAAATAGGCGTTAAGGTCATATGCGCTGCTTGCAGGCCAGGAAAGCGATGCCTGTGCATCCCCTGCCGTTGCAGTGAGAGTGCCGACCTGCGCTGGCGCTGTATTATCAATGTATCTGAATGTGGTTGAATTTGATGCTGAAAGTAAATTGCCTGCAGCATCTGCTGCGTTCACGCTGAAAGTATAATTCTCGTTATTAATTGCAACAACATTCTCGCGGTATTCGCAGTGGAAATTTGTGTCTCTTGCCGTGCAGTGGGAGGCAAAAGAGAATGACTCGTTGCCAAGCCCCTGGAAATCGACCGCAATTGCGCTGACTTGCGAAAGTGTATCGTTGACATCAAAGCTTATGAAATTTGACTCATAGGCTGCCTTGTTGGAGTCATTTGGCTGGATAAATGCCACTGCCGGCGCGCTATTATCAATGGTGATTGGAGCGGTCTGTGCCTCTGCTTTTTCAGCGCTCCCTTCTGTAAAACCGCGCACCACAACCCTTATGCCATTTGCATTTATCGATCCTGCATCCCAGCTGTATGTGCACGAATATGTGTTTGCATCAGGGTTGCTCCGGGCGGGGGCCGCCGCGCTGCCGCAATCGAATGCCGCATTATTTGCAGGGTTGTTGAACTCGTTGAGGAGGTTATATCCTGCAACGATTTGGGTGTTGGCGTCATTTTGGGTATAGAGCAGGTCTGCTGCAAGGTTGTTTGAATCAGTGGCTGTGACTGTGAAAGATATTGTAACCGTGCCGCGTGCGGGCGATTGCGGCGAAGCAATGGTTGCACTTGCCGCGGAAAATGCCGCAGTTGCGCACAATAATACCGCTAAAGATAACAGGACTAAACCAACTTTCATGAGAACCCCTTCCCCTCAAATTTTTTTGGATATTTGCCTTTTTATTAATGCTTATAATGGCCATTAAGTTCTTTATAATTGTTTTGAAGGTTTCGGGGCTTTCTGCATCCCGCTCTGTGCAGCCCCGAGGCGCTCGGGCGTGTCTGTTGTGTACCAGTACNNCGATGCAAGGCGGGGAAAGAGCGTTTTTTCAATGAGGTTAAATCCTTCAGGGATATGTTCAAGGCATTTTTTTTCGAGCACATAAGCCCCCGCGTTCACAAAATTGCCCGGCTCCGCCCCTTTCGGGGGCTTTTCGACAAACTCCGCGATCATTTTCCCCTCAAGCCTTGCAACTCCATAACTGCTCGCATCATCAACTTTTGAGAGCGCAATGGTGCCTTGCGCCCTGTGCAAAAAATGCTCTTTTGCCATTTTTTTCAGGTTGTAATCGGCAATGTTGTCCCCGTTGAGCATGAAAAACGAACCATCAAGCATTTCCTGCGCCTGCTTTAGCGCGCCGCCCGTTCCCAGCGGCTCATTTTCGACTGAATAAACAATGCTCAATCCAAATTTCTCCCCGCTGCCAAAATACTTCTCGATTTTTTCATGCATGTACCCTGTTGCAAGGATTATCTCCCGGACTCCATGCTTTGCAAGAAGCTCGACACTATATTGGAGGATGGGTTTTGCGCAAACCTCCACGAGCGGCTTTGGGATATTATTTGTGAGCGGCCGCAGCCTCTCCCCCTTCCCGCCCGCAAGCACGAACGCCTGTTTTATTGCCATGCATTAATATCGGCCAATCCAATTTAAAGGTTCTGCTTTTTTGGCTCCGAAATGTTTCTTCTTTTTTAAATCGGCATTCCTTTTTGTCGGCAAAACCAATTCAGTTGAGGCCCTTTTTGCAGGAATTGACCGCATCATTAATTATTTCTGCAAAGCCGCTTTTTTTTAAATTTGCCCGTATTTTGGGGCCGCAGCCACCCCTGCAAGCGTAGTATCCTGTGGCCATGGCCCTTTTTCGGACTGTTGGCCCTTTTACCCCTTTCATTTAAAATTGCTACTGCACCCTCTTCTATTGTTAACATTTGAGTTAACGCTTCTAAATTGCTCTGATATAGGTTTGCAAGATGAAGATTGCAGTTGTGGGAACAGGCTATGTCGGCCTTGTTGCGGGTGCGTGCTTTTCTGATTTAGGCAATGATGTCGTGTGCCTTGATGTCGATGAAAAGAAGATCGAACAGTTAAGGAAGGCCGTAATACCGATTTACGAGCCGGGCCTTGATGTGCTTGTCGCACGCAACGTCGCCAATAAAAGGCTCAGGTTCTCAACAGACACGGCAAAGGCAATAAAAGAGAACGACGTGATTTTCATCGCGGTCGGAACGCCGCAGGGCGAGGACGGGCAGGCAGACCTCAAGTATGTAATGCAGGTCGCGCATACAATAGGCGATAGCATAAACGGCAAAAAAACCGTTGTCGATAAAAGCACTGTCCCTGTCGGGACGGCACGCAAGGTCAAAGAGCTCATTGAAAAGCGCTCATATTCCCGATATCCGGTAAGCGTCGTTTCAAACCCCGAATTTTTGCGCGAGGGCAGTGCCGTAAAGGACTTCCTTGAGCCTGACCGCGTTGTCATAGGCTCAGATGACAGGGAAGCAACAAAAGTGATGCTTGACCTCTATAAGCCTTTGGGTTGTGAGGTTTTAGTCACATCCCCCGAGAGCGCAGAGCTCATAAAGTATGCCTCAAACTCATTTCTTGCGGCAAAAATTTCTTTCATAAACGAGGTCGCAAACCTGTGCGAGGCAACAGGGGCCGATGTCACTGAAGTCGCAAAGGGGATGGGGCTTGACAAGCGCATAGGCAAAGACTTCCTCAATGCGGGCTGCGGGTATGGGGGGAGCTGCTTTCCAAAAGATGTCAAGGCAATGGCTCACACCTTAAAAGAGCATGGATGCTATGCAAAAATCCTTTCCGCTGTAGAAGAGNNCAAGGCCCTCCAGAGGATATCGCGCAATTCAGGCTACCGTTTCAGGCTGGTTGAGCAGGTTGAGCGCGTCAATGAGGCGCAAAAGATAGTCCCTTTCAAAAAGCTCAAGAAGGAGTTCCATGCCCTCAAAGGCAGGAAAGTGGTGGTGCTGGGGCTCTCCTTTAAGCCAAATACCGATGACCTTCGCGAGGCTAGCTCTGTTGAGATAATAAAAAAGCTTGTGAACGCAGGGGCGCAGGTAGTTGCGCTTGACCCCGCTGCACAGAAGAATGCACGCAATATCTTGCGCAACATCGGGTACTCCGATTCGGTGTATCATGCAAGCAGGGGGGCTGATGCAATCATCCTTGCAACGGAGTGGAACGAGTTCAAGGAGCTTGACTTTGAGCGGATAGGAAAAGTAATGAAAACAAAAGTGCTTGTGGATGGCAGGAACATTTATGACAGGGCAAAAATGGAATCCCTGGGCTTTAGATATTTTGGCATAGGGAGATGATATATTGAAGGCACTTATCCTGGCAGCAGGTTATGCAACGCGACTGTGGCCGCTGACAAAAAACAAGCCAAAACCAATGCTTGAGGTGAAAGGAAAGCCCATTATCGAGCACATAATCTCGACTTTTTCCGCTATTGCGGAAATTGACGTGGTTTATGTTGTTACAAATGAGAAATTCACCCCTGATTTTGAGGAGTGGGCTGCAGCGCACAAGGGCCGCATCCCAATTAAAGTCATAAATGACATGACAACTTCAAACGATGACCGCAAGGGCGCTGTGGGGGACATGCAGTATGCCATTGCAGAGGAAAAAATAGATGACGCCCTGCTTGTGATCGCAGGCGACAACCTGTTTGAATATAAGCTCGCCGATTTTTACGACTTTTACAAAAAGAAGGGCTCGAGCGTTGTCGCGGCAAAAGAGATGCCGGGCAAAGATGACGTGAAGGAAAAATTCGGGGTGGTCGAGATTGATGGAAGCGAGCGTGTGACGGGCTTTGAGGAAAAGCCGCTAGATCCAAAGACCGCGCTTGCGGCAACTGCATGCTACATCTTCACCAAAGACGATGTGCGTGAGATCGGCAAATACATTGAAGGCGGCAACAAGCCCGACAATGCGGGGGATTTCATCAAATGGCTCAGCGGCCACAAACCCGTCTTTGCATTCGTGTTCCGTGAAAAATGGTACGATATAGGGAGCTTTGAGAGCTTGGGGAAGGCAAGGGAGGAATTCAATGGCTAAAGCGGTCCTTGTAGCCGGAGGCGCGGGTTTCATAGGTTCGCACCTTTGCGACTACCTTCTTGCAAGGGGAGAGCGCGTAATATGCACAGACAGCCTCATCACCGGCAGCAGGGACAACATCTTGCACATCCTCCAAAATAAGGATTACAAGAAAAATTTCAGGTTCATAAAAGCCGACATTTCAAAAAAGATTTCACTGGGTGCCGTTTCCCAAATATACAACCTGGCATCCCCGGCTTCGCCGGTTGATTACCAGGACAAGCCGCTTGAAACGCTGCAGGCCGGTTCACTTGGCAACAAGAACCTTTTGGAGATTGCAAGAAAGAGCAGGTGCCCGTACCTGTTCGCTTCGACTTCTGAAGTCTACGGCAACCCTCTTGAACACCCGCAGAAGGAAACATACTGGGGCAATGTGAACCCTGTTGGCGAGCGCAGCTGCTATGATGAAGCCAAGCGCTTTGGCGAGGCGCTGTGCATATCATACCGAAAAGTCCACGATCTTGACGCAAAAATCGTGCGCATCTTCAACACATACGGGCCAAGGATGCGAAAATGTGACGGCAGGGTTGTGCCTAATTTTATCGACCAGGCTCTGCACAATAAGCCAATCACAGTATACGGGAAAGGGCTGCAGACGCGCAGCTTTTGCTATGTGAGCGATATGGTGGACGGCCTTTATAAGCTGATGAACAGCCCGCAGCAGGGGCCGGTCAATATCGGCAATCCGCAGGAAATAACCGTTTTGGGCCTTGCTGGCCTTATCGTGAAACTTGGGCGGAGCAGTTCCAAAATTGAATACAGGCAGCTTCCCGGGGACGACCCTGAAAGGCGCCTGCCAGATATAAGCCTTGCTAGGGATAAACTGGGCTGGGAGCCTCTAATCAGCCTTGAGGATGGGCTTACCGCCACAATCGCCAATTTCCGCTCCGGAAAACAAAAGTGATTGCATGGATTACCGGAACCTGTCAGTTATAATACCGACACTCAATGAGGATGCTTCCATAGCATCACTTATCCGGATGCTGCTTGACAATTACCCGTGCATAAACGTTATTATTGCCGATGACGGGTCCACTGATTCAACAAGGCGCATTGCCGAGTCAATGAATGGGAAAAAAGTGGTTTTCATTGACAGGTCTTCGAGTCCTGTTCATGGCCTCACTGCCAGCGTGCTCGACGGCATCGCCGCCTGCCAGACCAAGTATTTCATTGTTATGGATGGTGACCTGCAGCATCCGCCTGAAAAGGTCGGGGAAATTTTTGAAAGGCTTGCCCAAGGCAAGAAGATTGTAATAGCTTCGCGCGAGAAAGTGGACTCGGAATGGGGGGTAAAAAGGATGGCTGTATCTTACGGGGCTACGTTTCTTGGCTGGCTGAGGCTGCTGCCAAGGAATTATTTTTCCTGTGACATAATGTCTGGATTTTTCGGCATGGAGGCATCGATGTGCCGCCAAGTAATCGCACACAATCCTGCCGCATTCGTTCCCGAAGGGTATAAAGTCCTGTTTGATTTGCTGAAATGCATGCCCCGGGAGGATATCTGCCAGGTAAAATACGTGTTCGGCTCGAGGCAGTTCGGGCGCTCCAAGCTTGGCGCAAGGCATGTCATTTCATTCGTCAAGTCGCTCCTGAAATAGCCCTTTTCCCAAAAAATTCCACGGCTGGCTGTTTGCCCCAGTGGAAGGAAATTGCCTGATCCCCGCAGGTGTTTAAAAACATTTTTGCAGTTTTTATGTTTAGGCGAGCGCGTGGAAAGCTACAAGGGAATACCCGGAGAATATTATGAGGATGCCCACTCTTCTCTGGGCAAATCACAGGCCTTCCATTATAATACCCGCGAGGAGTATCTCCTTGATTTCATGGGTCTTAAAGGGAACGAAGTAATTGCTGACATAGGTTGCGGATCAGGGACATTCACGAGGCTGATCGCGGGAAAATATCCGCTCGCCCGCATCACCGGCATCGACCTCTCGCAAAGCGCTGTCGAGTTTGCCGTCAGGGAATCAGGGGCGCGGGGGATGAAAAATGTTTCATTCATATGTTCTTCTGTGGAAGGGCTTTCATCGGATTGCGGGAAATTTGATGTCGTGATAATGTCACATATAATTGAGCACCTCGAAAACCCGGAACTCTGCCTCTCCAAGGTGAGGGGGATCTTGAAAAACAATGGGAAGCTGTTCATCACGACGCCGAACTACCTCTCGCTCTGGCCGCTTGCAGAAATTGCCTTCGACCGCATGGTGGCGAGGAAAGGGTACTCCCTGCAAGAGCAGCACATCAGCCCGTTCAATCCATTCTCGCTCAAGGCCGCGGCCGAAAGAACCGGGTTTTGCGTGAAAGAGAAAAAAAATCTTTACCTGTTTTCAATGCCCGCATCGCTCTTTTCCAAAAGGGCCGCGGGGCTGTTATTCAACATAGACCGGATGCTGGATTTTCTGCCCTTCGGGATGATAACCTACATGGAATGTGAAAAAACTGGCGCTTTCCAGGGCAGGCGGCCTTGAGCCGCCAGGGAGTTTTTTTCCCTATTGGCCCTATAATGCTTTAATTAGTTTCGCACGATATTGGGTTGAGTGTCTTCCATGGGTTTGAGGGAACGGTTTTCACAGGTGGTCTTTTTTTCGATCATCCTGTTTCCGGTCATAATAATCTTGTCAGGATTCCTCGGCCTTTTCTGGCTCAACTCCTATTTTATACTTGTCGCATCGGCCATCATCTCATTCATGCTGTTCAGCAGGCTCTATTCAGCTGAATTCATCATCCCTCCAAGAGTGGTTTTGCTCTCGCTCCTTCTGCTTGTGCTGCTCTCCCACCCTGTGCTTCTCATAACCCCGTTTTTCCCGGCGAGCGCTGATGCTGTCGTGACTACNNGCCGTGTATTTTGTAGCGAGGGAATTTTTCAAAAGCGAGGCGGCCGGCGAGTTTGCTTCTGCCCTCTTCCTTGGCACCAAGTTCATTTTCATAACACATTTTTCCGGCGAATACGGCTGGGTCCTAGCAACAGCCCTTTCCCTATTCACAATATATTTCATGTGGAAAAGGAACGCCGCGGCATTTATCCTCTTTCCAGCGGTTTTTTACCTGCATCCTGCAATTGGCCTCAACCTGCTGCTTGCCATAGCGGTCCTTTTCCTCTTCTTTAAGGAAAAAGTGCCTGTTACAGGCCTCGCCATCTCCGTTATTGCAGCCACCCCTGCGCTCTACATGAACTATCTGCCGATCATCACCAACCTTCTCTTAGAGCATGGCGGCCTTGCGGTAGCACAGCGGCTCGACCTGCTCTCGTTGCCTGCGCTGTTGCCTGCACGCGCAGGCATTGTCCCGCTTGTCCTCCTTGCGGTGTGTTTTGCATTCCTCCTTGCAAAAAAAGCGCAGTTCTCAAGGGAAGAAAAAGCGATCGCTGCAATCATGCTCTCTGCCGCGGCTCTCTCGTTTGGCACTATGCTTTTCTCGGTGCCGATCAGCGACAAGCCGATGGAGCTTGTGGGCCTTGCGGTAATGCTCCTCTGCGCATCCTTCCTCGCAAAGTTTGATTTGACAGGCCTCCTGCGCCCTGCGCTCGTCACTGCCATGCTTGCCCTCCTCTGCACCGCGGCATTCTTCGGCTCCGCTTCGATGACTCATTATCGGCTCGGGCCAAAAATCAGCCTTGATGAGGCGAGATTTGCAGAGCAATTCAGGGGATTTGACCCCTCGCTCTCAAGGGCGCTCATTCTCTCAAAGGGTTCGGGAAAAATCGCGGAATTTGCCGGCAAAATCCCCTACGACCTGCTTTCGAAGCACAATATCAGCACGATCAGCCTCATGTACTATTCCAAAAGCGATTATCTTTTTGAGAAGGGGAAACAGGAGGCGCAGCAGGCGATAGTTGCCAGCACCTGCGGCGATTGCATTGCGGATGCAAATGTTGATTATTTGGTGGTGAATGAGGATTATTTCCAAAAAAAGTTCGATTACCCAGTCGTATTCTCATACGGCCATTTTCTTGTCTATAGGAAGACGCAGTGATAGCGAACCGCATAAAATGTTTGAAAATTAATTCAGTTCGCTAGCTGCAAATTGCCTTATTTATGATCGGATGTTTATGAGATTTGCCGCGATTTTTTTTGTTTTCGAACACTCAATTTATCAATATTTCTGACCAACTTTCATTGGTCTTGGCATGAAGGCAAATTACTTTTCCGGCAAAAATGTCCTTGTCACGGGCGGCCTGGGATTTATCGGGAGCAACATATGCCATAAGCTGGTGCCGCTGGGTGCAGAAGTCATGATTTATGACGCATGCCTTGATCCCTACGGTTGGAACTTTGCCAATATCAAGGAAATAAAGGGGAAGGTTAGGTTCATCAAGGGTGACACGAGGGATGCGAAAGCGCTAGCAAAGGCTGTGAAAGGCGCTGACATCGTGTTTGATTGCGCCTCGCAGATTTCCCATTCGATTTCAGTTGAAAAACCTCTCCTCGACATCGAGATAAACTGCGTGGGGGCACTCAATGTCCTTGAGGCCGTCCGGAACTCCGGGACAGACCCTGTGCTGGTGTATGCCGGCACCCGCGGTCAGATAGGGCAGATGAAATACTGCCCCATAGACGAGAGCCACCCCACCGATCCTGTTGACATGAACGGGATAAACAAGCTCGCGGCAGAAAAGTACTGCCTTCTCTACCACAAGCTCTATGGGCTTAAGGCGACCTCAGTGAGAATAAATAATGCATATGGCGAGAGGTGCCAAGTCAGGCATGCCGATTACGGTATCGTCAATTATTTTATACGGCTGGCCATCGAGGGGAAGGATCTTCCGGTTTACGGCGACGGGGCGCAGAAGAGGGATTATCTGCACATCTCAGATATCACAGATGCGATGCTTATTGCCTCGGAAAAAAAGGAGGCTATCGGCGAATATTTTATGCTGGGCAGCGGAGAGGGTGTTAGCTTCATTGACATGTGCAACCTGATCCTCTCAAAGACAGGTGGCAAGAGCAGGCTGAGGATGGTGCCATGGGAAAAGGGCCGCAAGGCCATCGAGATCTGGGATTTCATTGTCAGCCATGAAAAAATCAGCAAATGCCTCGGATGGTCGCAAAAAACCGGCATCGAGGAGGGGATTAATAGAACAGTCGCATTTTATAGGGAGAGGCGCAGTGAATATTTTTAATGGGTTCCGGTGGTTTTCATGTCTGAGGAACTGCTCAAAGAGCGCATTATGGCTCTCGTCGAGAAACTGTATGCCGAGAGGGAGGCAAAGCGCACATTCGTTGCGGGAAAGACAAGAGTGAGGTTTTCCGGCGACATATACGACCAGCTTGAACTCAAGGCAAGGGTGAGCGCAGTGCTCAAGGAGTGGATAACCCTTGGCGAATATGACGTGAAATTCAGGGAAGAATTCTCCCGATTCATGGGCATGAAGCACATTGTCCTCACGAATTCCGGCTCATCCGCAAACCTTTTGGCGGTCTCAGCGCTCTGTGCGAAAAGCTTTCCTGGCAGACTCGTGGCCGGGGACGAGGTTATTACCCCCGCTTGCACTTTTCCAACGACCCTCAACCCAATCATTTTCAACAATCTTGTGCCGGTATTTGTCGATGTCAGCCTTGGCACGTACAATGTTTCCGCCAAGGGCATGGAAAAGGCCATTTCAAAGAAAACACGGGCAGTCTTCATACCCCACACGCTGGGCAACCCGAATGAAATGGACGGGATAATGTCGGTGTGCGAGGAACATGGCCTGCTGCTCATAGAGGACAATTGTGATGCGCTGGACTCTTCATACGGCGGCAAAAAAACAGGCACCTTCGGGCTGATGGGTACTTCGAGTTTCTATCCGGCCCACCACCTGAGCATGGGTGAGGGAGGGGCCGTTTATACAAATGACCATTCACTCTTCAGGACACTCCTCTCCTTGAGGAACTGGGGGAGGGCATGTTATTGCGATCTCGATGAGAAGAACCCCCTGGGGTCGTGTAACGCAAGGTTCAATTTCAGGGTGAAAGGGATACCGTACGACCATAAGTATATTTACTCCAACATAGGCTTCAATCTCAAGCCCCTTGACCTGCAACCCGCAGTCGGCATCGAGCAGCTTCGGAAACTCCCGTCCTTCACTGAGAAAAGGAAAAGGAATTTCAGTGCGCTATACTCCCTGTTCTCGCGCTATTCAGACTACTTTATCCTGCCTGAATCAGTACCCAAAGCCGACCCATCGTGGTTCGGCTTCCCACTCACAATCAGGGATGGCGCCGGATTTACACGGGAGGAGTTCACATCGCACCTTGAGGCAAACCTCATAGAGACACGCGTGCTTTTCGCGGGCAACATCCTCAACCACCCCGCATACGATGGCATCAGGTGCAGGGTTGCAGAGCCGCTTGTGAACTCCGACAAGATTTTCCGCAGCACAATGTTTATGGGCGTATACCCGGGCATCGGGCCAGAGCAGCTCTCCTACATTGAAAGCGTAGTCACGGATTTTTTCAGGAAAAGGAAAACCTTGCCCTGATTGCCGCTTATAGCTTTCCTTGAAAGTTATTCGGGTGTTTTCAGTTCAGTTGAATAAATTCCAATCATTGGGGGCTCAATGCAGAATAAGCAAAACTAATGCCTGAGGCTTTTGGTCAAAAAACATAGAAACTTTCATGGACTGCAATAAACCCTATTTCGTTGCCTGCAGTGAAGCCTTGTATTCCTTAAACCATCCGACAAAAAGGTCAAGCCCTTCATCAAGTGCGACTCTTGGCCTGTAGCCAAGCTCCTTCTTTGCCTTGGAGATGTCCGCAAGTGTAGCTTCCGCATCCTCCCTCATGCCGCGGATGTGCATGACTTTTGCCTTCTTTCCCAATTTCTGCTCGAGCAGGGAGACTAGCTCGGTTATGGTGTGCGACTCCGAGTGGCCGAGGTTGTAGATTCCAAAGCCCTTTCCCTTATCCATGGCGAGCATGATTCCAGCCACTATATCAGAAACATAGGTGAAGTCGCGCCTTTGCGAACCGTCGCCGTACACCTCAACAGGCTTTCTCTTTGTGATGAGGTCGGTGAACCTGTACACCGCCATGTCTGGCCTCCCGCCCGGTCCGTAGACAGTGAAGAACCGCAGCACCGTAATCGGCAGCGAATGCAGGTGGAAGAATGCGTGGCTTGCGCTCTCCATCCCTATCTTTGAGGCGGCATAAATGCTCATCGGGGTAGAAATTGGCTGGCTTTCAGAAAAAGGCGGCTTGTTCATCCCATAAGCGCTCGAGGTGGAAGCGAGCACAACATTCCTTGCCCCTTCCGCCTTCGCGAATTCCAGGACTTTGAGCGAGCTAATGATATTGGTGGCCAGATAATCCGCCGCATGAGTTGTCGAGTCTCGCACGCCGGTCCGCGCGGCAAGGTGCACCGCATGGGTTATCCCTTTCCCCGTAATGGCGTGATAAGCCCTGTCATCGCCGATGTCGGCTTCGTGGAATTCCATGAGCCTGCTCTCAAGCAGGGGTTCAATGTTCCTTCGCTTGAGGCTGGCGTCATAGCTGCCTGAAAAATTGTCCATTCCTATTACTTGAGCCCCCGATTCTATGAGCGACCTGCACAGGTTGCTGCCTATGAATCCAGCCGCGCCAGTCACTAGAACTTTCATGACAATCCCCCTATATGATTTCTCCGATAATTTTTTTTAACCTGACAGGTTCCCTTGCAAACAGGAAATAGCCCGCCGCTGCGACAAGGACATAGCCCGTGATGAAAAAGAGTATGGAAAATGCCACGGCCTGCTCTGCCGGCAGGGAAGAGAGTGAAAAGAAGAAGACCATCAGGCCCTCCCTTGTGCCCAGTCCGGAAACGGTTATGGGGATCAGGTCGCTCAGAGTCACGATCGGGTGGAGTGCGAACACGAGCCAGAACGGGATTTTGACCCCCAAAGAAATGGCAAGGGTGTATGCGAACAGAAGCGAAAGGAGCCACTGGAGTGCAGTGGCAACCACTGCTAGGGCCAGGGGGCCAGGGTTTTTGAATGCCGACTTGGTGGCAAAAAAGAACGCGCCAAAGCCCTTGGACATCATGCCCTTGAATTTCACAGGTATGAATGCAAGATAGAGCGGCCGGAGGAGCGCCTTCACGAGGGTTTCCCTTGTGAGGAGGAAGGCTGAGGCGATCGCACAGAGCAGAAGTGCTGCAAGCAGATGGACAGGTACGACCACAAGGCCCATTGTCGCGGAAAGGTATGCGGCTGCAACCATTGCAAACACTATCAAAATGCAGACATCAAGCGCCCTGTCAATCACAACCGAACTCAGGCCTGTGGAAAGGCTGGCTGAATCCTTGATGTAGAGCGCCCTTGAGAAGTCCCCAACGCGGCCAGGGGTGAACGAGCTGAAGAAAAAGCCGATAAGGAAATATTTTGACGCTTCGATAAGGGAAATTGGCACCCCCTGACTCCTGAGGATTAGCCTCCACTTGATTCCCTTGAGCAGTACGAGTACGCAGAGCATGGCGAGGGCGAGAGCATAGAGCCCCGGGTTTGCATGAGCCATTGTGGCAACGACCAGGCCGATGTCAACCTGCGAGAGTATGAATGCGAAGACAATGATGCCGACTAAGGCCGCAATGGCCTTGAAAGAGACCAAGAAAACACCGTTTGACCTTATTAACTGTTGGAGGTCTTTTATTCTTATTGGTCTCAAAGCAGTTGCAAAGCGCTGCTTTTGTCTGAAGGAACGGCCCCTTTGGGGAATCCCCCCGGTGGAACGGTTGTTTTTTATCCCTTAGGATGCAATAAGGCAATGGGGGCATAATGCGGCTGAAAATTTGCATCATCGGGGCAAGTGGCTTTTATGGAAAGCCCATCTACAACGAGCTTTGCAAAAGGAATGATGTGGTGGGCACATCGCATGCAGGCTTTCCCGGCAAGGGCTTTGGCAAGCTCGACATTACAGACAGGGCTGAGGTGGAATCTTTTTTCCGCGCCCACAAGCCTGACATAGCAATCAACCTCGCCGCGATAACCGATGTGGACCTGTGCGAGCGCGAAAGGGAGCTGTGCCTTGCCGTCAACAGCACGGGCGCTAGGAATGTCGCTCTCGCATGCGGCCTTGTCGGGGCAAAGCTCTGCCATTTCTCGACAGATTTTGTATTCGATGGGGCGAAGGGCGACTACAGCGAATCTGATGCCGCAAACCCGATAAACAATTACGGCAAGGCAAAGCTTGAAGCCGAAAAGGCAGTGCAGGGCCAGAGTGGAAGTGCAATCATCCGCACATCCACGCCATACGGCGGCATTGCAGGCGCAAAAAAATTCGTCAATCAGGCAATCGGGAGGCTCTCGGCAGGCCTGGAAGTTTTTGCGTTCTCAGATTTCACCCGCTCGCCCACGCTTGTAGAGGAGGTGGCGGAAAACTTCCCGATCATCCTGAAAAAGGATTTTTCCGGGATAATCAACCTTGCGGGAAGCTCGCAGCTCTCAATGTATGATGCCGCCCTTGAGATAGCATCGGTGTTTGGCTTTGATGATTCCATGGTAAGAGGCAGTACCGGGGCACAGGCGGGGTTTTGCGCAAGAAGGCCGCCAAACACGGGCCTTGACGTCTCGCTGGCGCGGGGCATGGGGATCCGCATGAGTACATTCACTAAAGGGCTTGAGCGGCTCAGGAGCCAGGGCCTTCACCGGGTGCGGGGATGAACTGTTCGCAATTCAGCAATTTGGACATGCTCCTTGCCATTGATGGCCAGGTTTTTGCCCTTGGGTCTTGGTTTACGTTGACGGCATGTCCAGAAGACCCAGCCAACCCGCCCTTCCGGATCAGTTGACGGGAGTGGCTTCGCCAAGCCTTTAGGCCGCGGTGATCAGGCGATTGTTATGGCAGCCTTCTTCCGCTTTGGGAATGACCGGTAATTAATTTAAGGCAGATGCAGCACAAGATTAGGAATGTCCCTCTCGAAGCAATTCCTGGCAGGCGCCGCAGTCCTTGCTGTCCTTTTTTTACTCTTCTACCCCCAGTTCTGGGAGGTCGATTACCAGTCCACCATCAGGACGGCGACATGGCTCTGGCAAGGCAAGTTCGTCGAGCCGGATGCGCAGTATGCATATTACATGTGGGACACGGGGCACGGTTATTTTGCCTATCCTTTTGAGATCGGGAGGACAATTATAAGCGCCCCCTTTGTCCTCGTTTCCTGGAATGCGCCCTTCATACTAGGCCTGCTTTTCCACCTTCTCGGCGCATATTATTTCTATCGCATCCTCGCTTTTCTTGGCCTTGACACGAGGTACTCCCTGCTATATCTTTTTTTCCCCCCGCTCACCCTTCTTGCCGGAAAGTTCCTCCTTGGCGACATTGCATCCGCAGCGCTTGTGAGCGCGGCGTCGTATTATTACCTTAAAGGCGATTCGAAGGGCTTTCTGGCAGCGGGGATTGTGCTTGGCATTTCCGTATGGTTCCGCTTCACGAACGTGCTGATTCTCGCAGGCTTCCTGCTTGCGGCCGCACTCAGGAGCCTTGACAGGGCCGGGCCACTTGCTGCGGGAATGATTGCCACCGCAATACCGTTCTTCATCGCGACTTACCTGACCATTNNCATCAAGGGCGACTGATTACCTGATTTTTCTCCTCATTGGCTTTTATCCGCCCGTCTCGGTGTCGCTTGCCTTCATGCTGCCCCTCACCCTCATAGCCATGCTCGCTGCAAAAACAATGCGAAATGAGCTCCTGCTGTCTGCTGCAGCGTCTATAGCTTTCTTTTCCCTTTCAGGCATGCTGCCTAATGCCCGTTACCTTCTCCCGCTCTCAGCGCCCATGCTTCTTAGCATGGTGCCATTCCTCGAGAGGGCGTGGTTTGAGCTTGGCAGGATAACCCTGATTGTAAGCAGCCAAAAGGCCATTTACTCCATTGTGCTCGTGTTCCTCGCGCTCACAGCCATCTCCCTTTATGTACAGTCGGAAAAAAGCGCGGTGCGCCTTGGCATTTCAAGGGAGATTTATTCCTTCACGCCTGAAGGCTCGCTTCTTGTGGACATAAAGGGAGGGCACACATCAAACTTCCTCTTCGAGGGATTTGGCGACCGGAGGCTTGAAGTAATTCCGGAAGAGGCACTGCTCACCGATGCCTCTGACCCGTGCTGGCTTTCGGCAAACGGCGGGGCGGGAAACATTTTTGTAAGCACGGTCACGCTCTATCCGCGCTCGTCATTTTCCATTCGGGAATTCATGAAAGCGGACAGGGTTTCCATTGACATCGAGCCGCTAGCCGATTTCCTCGGAAAATCGGGCGTGAAGCCCTCCGAGAACCTGTGTGCGGCCACAGCCTGAACTTTGCGGCAGAAGTTTTTGCATGCTCTCCATCAGGCCGCTTCAAGGCCTTGCGATAAGCCAGATCATCCGCAGGCCGTTCTGCAGCCCCTTTATGACATCGCTTCCGACGCCCTTGCTCTGCCCCACGCGCTTGCGGAACGCTATTGGACATTCGATGACCTTGAGGCCATGCTCGAGGGCGACGAGAATCATATGGGCGGAAAAATCGTTGCCGGTTTCCTTAAGGTTTCCCATGATCCTTTGTAACGCATCTGGTCTTATGAGCCTGTAGGTGCATCCCACATCCGTGAGCCTGAGCTTTCCCCAGTAGCGCAGTTGCACCAGCTTTGCAACAAAAAGGTTCCCGATCTGCATGAACGTCGTCATCTGCGAGTCGGCAGTCACAATCTCCATTGTGGTGCGTGTCCCGACAACCATGTCGACATTCTCAATATATGGGAGAAGCTTCATGAGGTCGGACGCAAAAAAAGTCTGGTCTCCTTCTACAAGGCAGATAATATTCCCCTCTTTCAAGGCTTCCTGCAGTGCCCTCCTTGCGCATGCGCCATATCCCTGCACCTTTTCTTGCACAACCCTCGCGCCCGCCTCCCTGGCCGCCTTTGCCGTGCCGTCAACCGAGTTGTTGTCAATGACAACAATATGTGCGACTTCCCGCAATTGCGAAAAATCCCTCACCGCGCCCCCTATCGACGTCTCGTCATTGTATGCTGTCATTCCGACGCTGATCTGCGGCTTTTCAATCGGCTCTTGGCGCAGCGTGCGGGACTGGCCTGAGATGCGCCCGAAGCAAAAATCAGCCAATGTGCCGGCAACTGATGCAGTGAAAAGCCAGTTCGCGGCGACAAGCGCCTGGCTTGAGGGCCCGAGGGGGAATATTTGGGATGCAAGCCAGCTTGCAAGGTATGCTGCGTAGAGTGCGCATCCGGCTAGGAAAACAAAAAAAGAGTAGAGCAGGAGCCTTGCCATCAAAACCGCCGCGCCTTCCCCCTTGCCTCCAGTATAAGCCTCTTTTCAAGATAGAGCCTCTCCTCGCTTATTTTCCTGTTCCTCTTGATAAGCTCCGCCGTGATGCCGGCGACCATTACCTGAAAGCCGAATATCAGAAGCAGCGCAGAGAGCACCGCACTTGGCAAATAGGGTGAAACCGATCCGGTTCTAGCATAGTGGACGAGCACGCGCAGGCCAAAGGCCGCACCTGCGAGCAGCAGCAGGGAGCCTGAGGCGAAAAAGACCTTGAGTGGCCTGTAGTTGATGTAGGTTTCGATCAATGTGAAGCCTACGCGTTTTGCATAGACGAAAATGTTCGAGATGAGCCTCGATCCATCAGCCCTTTTCCGGAAATCGACAGGAACTTCGGTTACCGAAAGCTTCTTCTCGGCAGCCTCAAGGACAGTCTCCTGAGTGTAAGTATAATCCGAGAGTACATTGATGTGCAGTGCCGCTTCCCTTGAGAATGCGCGAAAGCCGGTCTGCGTGTCAGTCAGTGGCAGCCCTGTGAGCAGCCTCATCAGCCATGACACGGCCATGTTGCCGAGCCTCTTGCCAAGGGGCATCTCCTCAATCTTTCCCAAGAACCTCGACCCGAGCACGACATCGCTCTTCCCTTCCAGTATCGGCCTCACGAGCACCGGTATCTGCGACTGGTCATACTGGTTGTCCGCGTCAGTGTTCACTATTATGTCAGCGCCCATTTCAAGCGCGCCGTTCATGCCCCTTGAGAACGTGAATGCGAGTCCGCAGTTGGCCTTGTTGACAAGCACCCTTGCGCCGGCCTTTTCCGCCCTTTGCGCAGTCGAGTCAGTAGAGCCGTCGTCAACAACAAGGACCTCAATGCTGCCAACGCCAGGGATTTTGGCCGGGATCCCCCTTATGACCTCCCCTATGGTCTTCTCCTCATTGAATGCAGGTATTGTGACAACAAGTTTCATAACCATTTCACGGCTCAAATGATTTAAATCGTTTTTTCCCCTGTTTTGCTGTCGCTAGGGTACAGTGTACCAAAGCTTTTATAATCTGATTTCACTGCATTCCTTTAGGTCGCTCTATCGTCATTTGGCTCATTTTACTATGTGTGTTCCTGTGGTGTTATATGTCATTCTGGAAGGGCAAGAATGTTCTTATTACTGGAGGCGGGGGCTTTATAGGAAGCAACCTGGCACAGGATCTTGCGGGCTTTTCCAATGTGACAATAACCGTGCGAAGGGGCAGCGGATTGGCAGGCAACAGGCTTGTGAAGGAACTTGAGGGCATGGTCCAGGTGCTGGAGGCCGACCTTCTGGAGATGGCGGACTGCAGGAAGGCTTGCCAAGGCAAGGATTATGTGTTCCATCTGGCTGCGGTCATAGGCGGGGCCGAGTACATCAAGGCCCATCCAGCTTCAATCCTGCGCGACAACACATGCATGACAATGAATGTGCTCGAGGCAGCCCGTGCATCCGGTGTCAAGCGCATGATGCTTGCAAGTTCCTCAAATGTGTATGCTGAAAATGCCCGCCAGCCACTTGTTGAAAGCGAGGGCTTTAGCGGCGAGCCCGGCAGGACAAGGTTCGGGTATGCGTGGAGCAAGAGGTTTGCCGAAGTCCTTGCAAGGTCATTTGCGTCAGAATTCGGGATGAAGATAGGCATTGCAAGGCCATTTTCCGTTTACGGCAGGGGGATGCCGCTTGAGTATGAGATGGCCTCGATAATCCCGCGCATAATCCTGAATCTGCATAAAGGCAGGCCCGTGAGACTTTTTGGCGATGGCACGCAGAAACGCAGCTTCATTTATGTGTCAGACGTTGTCGAATGCATGAAACTGATAATGGAAAAGCACCCCGAGCCTGACCCCATCAACATAGGCTCGCGTGACGAGATTGCGCTCTGCACACTTGCAAGGCGCATAGCAGCCCTCATGGGAAAGGAGCCCAGGATAGAGCTGACGGGCGCTGACAAGGAGGGGGGGAGGAGGGGCTGTGATATCAGGAAGGCTGAGGTACTCCTCGGGTTTTCCCCTAAAGGGGGGCTTGAGGAAGGCCTGC
>DUGC01000038.1 GCA_013331625.1 Candidatus Iainarchaeum sp.
CACCGGTCGGAATTCTTATTAAACACTGCTCCAAGCAATAATATAGATGGATATTTCCCCCCTCGACAGGAGAATTTTGCGTTATTTGCTCGAAAACGGAGTTCTTGCATCCGAGCGCGAAATTGCACACAGTCTGCGCATCAGCCCCTCTACACTTTCATTCAAGCTGCGCAAGTTCGAGGACAGTGGCGTGATAATCAATTACAAATACAGGGTGGACTTTTCAAAAATCGGCCTTGGGGAGCTTGCATGGGTCTTTTGCCGCATCAATTACGGGAACGGGGCAGTGAAAGAGGCAATGCAAAAGCTCCTTGAATACCCGCAGGTGCATGTGTGCCTGCTTGTGAGCGGCGAATATAATATCTGCCTTAAGGTTTATGGAGAGGACAGGCAGGAGATAGAGAATTTTACAAGGCGCCTTGCTTCCGGTTTCCACGGCAGCATAGAGCACGGCAGGACGTATTTTGCAAGAGAGCAGATAAAAGGGCACAACCAGATCATGAAAAAGGCAGGCAGCAAAAAAAATTATGAATTTGACGAAACCGACCTTAAGATACTTTCAGAAAAGATGCTCAGCCCGAAAATGAGCCTTAGCGAGGCCGCACAAAGGCTCAGAATGCACAGGAACACTGTGCGCAGCCACTGGGCAAGGATGCTTGAGGGCAAGGTTATTGTGAAAAAAACCCCGATCATAAACCCCGACCTGCACCGCGAGATGGGGATCTATATGATGGGCGTCATGCTTTTGCGCTCAGTGCGCGGAAAGGAGGAAAAACTGGCAGGCGAGCTTGCGGCGCTAAACGAGGTGCATGAGCTTAATTTGCTTGAGAATACTGATTATGGATATAACCTGATTGCAATACTGCGCACCAATGACCTTGCAGCATTCTACAAGATCACAACCGATTTTTATTCGGACAAAAGGTATTCGTCCGGCCTCCTTGCCGCAAATTCCAGCATAATCCTCTCAAGCGACTCAAGGCGCCATACATACATCAAGGATATCGGGATGAGGAAACTTGTCGCGGATCGGGAAAAGGCGGAAAAAAACAAGCACCTGATTGCCCGCTGATTTTTAAAAAAAAACAACCGTTTATGGATTGCCCATCATCGCCCTAACTTTCAGCGCAGTTTGCGTCACTGCAAGCCCCCCCTTCGAGGTTTCGCGCAGCTCTGAAGGCAGCCTGCGGCCGATGCTGTACATCGCATCAACAACTTGCGCAAAAGGGATCGCGCTCTCAACGCCATTTAGCGCCATGTCCGCTGCCGCAAATGCATTTGCCACCCCGATGGCATTGCGCTTGATGCACGGGACCTCCACAAGCCCTGCAACAGGGTCGCACGCAAGGCCAAGGTAGCTTTTTAGCGAAATCGCCGCGGCATCGAGAGCCTGCTTTGCAGTGCCATTGCAAAACTCAGTGATTGCAGCACTTGCCATGGAAGCGCTCGCGCCTATCTCCGCCCCGCACCCTGCAACAGCTGCCGCAAATGTGGCGCGCTCGGCAATGAAAAGCCCGACACCGCTTGCGGTGAGCAATGCATTCACAAGCCTTTCATCGCTGCCATCAACCTCCTCATTGAGGGCTAAAATCGCCCCGGGAAGTATCCCGCAGCTCCCTGCGGTGGGGGCAGCCACAATCAGGCCCATGGATGCATTCACTTCGGCAACCGCAAGGGAGTATGCAACCGCCTTGCCCACCAACTTTCCGGTTAGCGCAGCAGAGTGATCCAAAGAATCATAAAAGCGTTTAGCATTCCCACTCACAAGGCCGCTTTGCGTCGTAATATTCCCGCTAACTCCCCTGTGCGCGGCATCGCGCATCACATTTGCGCGCCGCAGCATTTCTGCAACAACATCTTCCCTCCTATTATTGTTCACATTTACCTCAAAATCAAGCGTCAATTCAAAAATGCTCCTTTGCTCTTCGAGCGCCCGATCAAGCAAATGTTTCAATTAGTTCAGCCTCCGTGCGGATTTGCCGGAAATTGATCATCCCCCCTCCGACCGACTCGCCAAAGCCGCAGAAAGTGCCAAGCGTGGTTTGTGCATAAATAAGCGCGGAATTCGGGTGCCTGTCAGGGTCATAGGCATTATGGAATGCAATATGCACCCCTGCCTGCGCCGCAAAATCAATCGCACCCCTGATCTTCTCATCTTCAGTTGAAAGCCCCAGTATCCCTGCAACTATTGCAGTGCGTGTCCCGTGGCCCGTGCCCGTGTCTGCAAAGGAATTGAAAAGGGTGATTTCAACCCGCTCAAGCCTTCCGCACAAAACTTTTGAGAATTCATTGCCGATCCTCACTGCCCCTGCAGTGTGCGAGGAACTCGGGCCGACCATCACAGGGCCGATTATGTCAAAGACGCTGATCTTGGATGGTTCCATGAACAAGACTGCTCAGCGCGCGATTATAACGATTGCTGGGCATTTGCACAGTAACAGTTTGGGGCTGTTGGGAACGACAGGCCATGCGCGGCACGGCACCGGATTTGCATTCAAAGCTCTTCCCACACTTCAACAAAATTGTCAACAACCTCGTCAAGGAAGCTGCGCCGGTACCCCACAAGCAGCTTTGCGATGCGCCCCTTGTCAATTATCCGGTAAAATGCCTTTCGGCCGCGCCTTGACTTTTGGCAAATGCCTGCAAGGGAAAGCTTTTCAAGGTGCCAGGAAACCGTTGAAGGGCCAAGGCCTACCCCGTCGCATATCGTTGCGGTGCCTGCAAAGCGCTTTTGCATAAGGAACACGATTATGCGCCTGATGCTCTCCTGGCGCAAAAGCGACATGAGCTCCGTTTCCTCAAAATTCTGCCGCACAAGGTAGTAGCGTATGAACTTGCGGCCATTATCATTACCGTCCTTTTCAGCCCTGATGAGGTGCCTTTTGGCAAGATACTCCAGATGGTACTGCAGCGCCCCTGTGGCAATGCCCACGCGCCTTTGAAGCTCCCTAAAATGCAGGCCGGGATTTGCCTTGATCTTGAGGTATATCTTCTTCCTTACTTCGAGCCTGAGTGCAAGCTCAAGTTCCTCATCCATCCCTAACCACTGCGCTCTTCATTTGCAAATACTTTTTTCCACGATTTGCGGTAAAAAAGAGCGACGAGGAGCGAAACCATGATCCCGAGCTCAAAGAGGTTCTCTGAAGAGTCCGAGAGGAACCTTCCGGGGGAATAGAAAATATCCAAAATCTTGACAAGCCATTTTACCGTGAAGAGGAAAAAAGCGAGTGAAACGAGCAGGATCCTTCGCGACTTTGACTTCGAGTAGGCAAAAAGTGAAATGATGAAAATTGCAAGCGCTAAAAAGAACACGANNAACCGGCAATGCAATCGACACCGCAAAATCACTTACCGGGCGGATTGCATCCCATGCCTGCCCCTGTGCGAAAACGCCCCCAAGGCCTATTAGCAGGAAAAAGACAGAAAATGCAGGCCAAGGTTTCATGGAAATCTATGAATAGTATAACCAAAAAAAAGAAAAAGGAATAAAGGGAGGTGAAACAAAGCCCTATTCCTTTACGTACAGAATGGTGCCGGCCATTTATAAATGAATTTTGGTACAACAACGATAAACCCGTATAGGTATTATACAACCCTTTCGTCCGACCTGCTCGTCGGAAGGGAGCGGCCGCCTGCGGCAGGCCTTGGCTTTGCAGGGATTTAGCAGGAGACCACCGTTACCCACTCTTCGAGGGGATAAGCCATAAACCCTTGTAAAAGCCCTTATTTGGCCTTTTCGTGCTCATCGAGAAGGTTGTTTATGATTTGGTCGTAGGTTTCCTTCTTCTTGCCGATTTGAGCCAGCCTGTCCCTTGTCGAGGTAAATATGGCAATGGTTGTCTGCCCTTCTTTCGCACCCATACCACACATAATAGTTATACCTCTTTATATAGCTTTAGGGTTGGCACAGCCCAAGCGGCAGAAACCTGATAGTGGGCATTGCGCACCGTATTTTAATGCGTTTTAGAGGTAAGGTATCAAGCAAGGGGTGGCTGGCAGGATATGTTCAACAAGAAAGGAAGTGCATGGTCAACTGTTTTTTGGATATTTGTAGTTATACTCATCACGACTGTTGCCATTCGCCATTCCATGACAAACAATTTGATGTACGCCAATTTGACAGCCAATAACGGGGCAAATGAAGAATTACAAAAACAGCAATATTCCAATGCACTTGAAGACGAGCGGCAACTGACAGCAGATAAAGAAAACCTGAAACGTTTGCAAAAACAACAACAAGAAGATTACTATAAAAAACAGTTAGAAGAGGAGCAGCAAAAGCAATACGAAGAAGAACAATACAGGGAACAGTTGGGAGAACAGCAAAAAGAGGCACGTGAGGAGGAACTTAGGCAACAACAAAAACAAGAGCAGGAAAATTATTACAAGCAACAAATGGAAAATGAAATATTGGAAGAGCAACAAAAGAAATATGAAAAAGAACAAATGCGCCAACAGGAAGATGACTATTATAGGGAACAGCAGGAACAACAGTATCAAGACAACCCTAGCTGTTCAACTGGTTGGAAATGCATGGATTCAAATACAAAAGGATATCAATATTCAAATTGTTCATGGACAAGTTTAAGCAACTGCAAATACGGATGCGGGGGCACAAATTGTAATCCCGCTCCGTGCACTCCAGGCTATTTGAACGAGAAAAAATGTTCTAACAATTCAGTGCAACAAAGATACCAGTATGAAAACTGCTCTACAGATTGGTTAAATGTTGAAAACTGTTCTTTTGATTGCCAAAATGGAGCATGTAAACAAGGCTGCCAAGCTGGTTACATTAATGAATACCAATGTTCTGGTGACTGGAAACAAAAAAAATACCAATCCTCAGACTGCAGAATTACTTGGGTTTTACATGAAGCCTGCTCTAACGGTTGTTCAAATGGACAATGCAACTCAGAATCTATAACAATGGACAGCAATAGCAGCCTTACCATAAACAATGGTTGTTCAAATGGACAATGCAACTCAGAGTCAGAATCTTTAACAGTATCAAATGTTATAGATGGTGACACTATAAAATTAAGTAATGGGGAAACAGTGAGATTAATTGGCATCAATGCCCCAGAATCCGGTCAGATGTGTTCTACAGAAGCAACCAGTAAACTGGGAGAATTGGCACTCGGAAAAGAAATCACTCTTGAAAAAGATATTGAAGAAAGCGACCAATACGGCCGCCTATTGAGATATGTTTATGCGAGCCAAATCCACATAAATATGGAGATGATCAGATTAGGTCTAGCTCACAAATATGAATATGGCCAAAACACAAAATACTCCGCCAAGTTCCAAGAAGCTGAAAACGAGGCCAAGCAAAACCAAGGATGCATATGGAAAACAGCTTCTGTAAATTATATCCAAGATAAATGTCTGACAGTAACATACTTACACTATGACGCGGCAGGAAACGACAACTACAACCTAAACGATGAATATGCGACGTTCAAAAATAGCTGCAATTATCCTGTCAACATGGCCAATTGGACAATCAAAGACAATAGCTCGTCAAATGCATATCAAATATCCAGTTTTACCGCACAATCAGGAACAAGCTTTACACTTTATACCGGGAGTGGAACCAATACAGACACGAAATTATATTGGCAAAGAACAAGCGGCGAGTACCAAGCAGTATGGAATAATAGCGGAGATACACTATACTTTAGAGACAACCAAGGAAACATCGTGTTAACCTATTCATATTCAGACGGAACATTCAGATAAATCTAGAGATTAATAATGAATGCTACTTTGAAGAAAATTGCAAAAATCGGCCTCTCATACAAATAATAACCTCAGCAGAAACTTCCCAAGCTTGCGGAAAACGTGTAGTACAAATATAAAGGACGTCCGCAAAGCTCTTTCCAGAGGTGAGAGTTTGAGATTGATGAGGAACGAACAATACCCGCTCAAGACGGGCCATCTGCTTGTTGTTATCACTCTTTCCGGCCAGCGCGGAGAAAAAATTAGCCTTTCAAGCGCAGGAATTTCAAGGCCGCTGGCTTTCTTCCACGAAACCCCGCAGAGCGACAATGACTGCGCATACTTCCAGAAGGAAAATTGCATCGAGCTTGGCGGTGCCATGATGGAAACTGAGCGGACGCTCTACCTGATTACGGAGAGGTGATTGAAAATGCAGGTAACGCTTATCCTGAAAAACGGTTTTCGCTTCAGGGGAAGGCTCCTGAGGGAAACGGATTCAGAAATCGTGCTCGATGAAATCAAGAATGGCAGGATGATTTTTGACAAGTCGGGAATCATTGCCAGGAATATGGGAGATGGGAATGATGAGCGAGGAAAACATAAAGCACTCGAGTGAGGCGGCCATCCTCAAGCAAATTGACCATGCAGAAAAAATAAACATGAAACTTTTCAAAAATATGAGAATAATCGCCAAGCTAACCCGCCTTGG
>DUGC01000109.1 GCA_013331625.1 Candidatus Iainarchaeum sp.
GTATATCTGCGTTGTCTGCAGGTTGGAATGCCCAAGCAGTTCCTGTATTTTTCTTATGCTTTCGCCGCTTTCAAGAAGGTGTGTTGCAAAACTGTGGCGGAGCGTGTGGGGGCTTACGCTTTTGCCTATGCCGGCCCTCCTGGCTGAGGTTGCAACAATTTTCTGGATGTTCCTTGCAGAAAGGGGTGCTCCGGACCTGTTGGCAAACAGGTATGTCGCGCTCCTGCCGCCAAGAAATCCTTTGGTGCCCTCGACAAATCCTTCCGAAAGTATGAAAAGGCGGTCTTTTCCGCCCTTGCCGCACCTCACCCATCCCATTTTCTGGCCAAGTTCAAGGTCACTCAGCTTAAGGTTGCAGCACTCGCTCACCCTGAGCCCTGAAGAGTAAAGCAGCATCATTATCATCCTGCTTTTTTGCGTAGGAGCCGCCTCAATGAGCTTCCTGACTTCATCCTTCGTTAGCACGGTCGGAAGTTTTTTCTGGATTTTGGGTGTTTTTAGCGTCACAATTCCCCTCTTGAGCAGGTCATCGTAGTGGAACTTCAGCGCCGCCCTCACCAGGGCAACTGTTGCAGGATTTCTCTTCTGGTCGCCTATGAGGTATGCAAGGTATAGCTTTATGTCATCCTCTGTGACTTCTTCAGGCTGCTTTTTCGTGTATTCAATGAACTTTGTATTATAGAAGACATAGCTCTTGACTGTACGCTCGCTGAAGCCGCGCAGCTTAAGCTCTGCCTGGAGTTGTTCAAGAATCATGTGCAATATTATGCGAATGGTTTGTATTTAAATGTTGGTATAAAAAAGAAAAAAAGCGAGCTAAAGCTCACTTCTTGAACATGCCCAAAAGGGTATACAGCCCAGCCAGTCCTACAACCAGATAAACAATGTTAGCGACCATTGCCGGAAGTATAGCGACAACGCCTTTCTCAAGGCTTGCGTTCTTGAGCAATCCGCCCACGCCAGCAACGCCCCAATTGAGGGCACCAACAACTACAAGCCACTTGGCTACTGTATCAACCGTTGCGTTTCCTGCCATCAAAACAACACCTCCTTAATGTGTTTTTATCACTTTCGGGAGTTTCCATATATAAGATTATCTGTTCTGCGGCACTAAAACATTGGTTGCCAATCGGTACAAACCCGTAGCATATGGCAAAAACTTAAAAAGCTCAGTTCATCCCACCGTAAAATGGCTCTGGCCGATTCGTTTGCCGAGGTAGAGATTTTTATTGAACGGGAACTAATAGGTTTAAAGGGACAGGTTCACTGCTATCATGTTACGGGTCCTGAACTTTTAAGGCTAAACAAGGTTAATCCTGACATCCCTTCAGAGCTTATAGGCCCCGAGATGATGTCAGCGCTCTCGTCATTGCCTTATCTCAGAAGAAGGGCGCATTCGAGGGGGGTGCTGAAGAAGGAAGGAGGACTCAAGTCAGTTGTGGCACCATCTCTTGATAGTGAAGGGGAATATCCACAATTTGTCATAACCTCATTAGACAGGTATTACGATGTACCAGAGCACGCTGAGGAATACACTAGGCGAAAACTCGGGCAACTGGAGAAAGCCCTTGCTGAAAGAGGATTTGCGTCATATCACCGGATTATGACCGCTGCCGTTGCAGAAACTCAATTAATTTTGCCGGTGCTTGCCTTCGAGTATGTTACAGGCATGCCTGAGAAGGATCTGATCGGTTTTCTCAATCCACCTGGAATAAACGGTTCCGGGCTGGTAACCTTGATGTATGCTTCTAAAAAAATGGGTACAGAAGCGCGCGAAGCGTGGCAGGAGCCTTCAATACCTGCTCTCGGGGGAAGATCTTTGAGTGTCCTTCAGAGAAACTTTTCTGAATATTACAAGTGCATACCGTTGTTCCTTAATGCGGTAGCCATGGGGGGGCAGGAGCAACCCTCATTGAGAACAAGGGACAACTCTTCATTTGCACAAATGCCGTATGCACAAATGTAAATGGAAAAGAATAAGAACTCCGCCCCACATTTCAAGTGAAAAATGAGCATTTCCAAGCTTCTCAAAGATGGCGTAGGCTTTGCAAGGGACTACCTCGCTTACCCTGCTGTTGCGCTAGTTCCCGGAAAGGTCCAGCCCTGGCTTTTCAGCCGACTGCCTCACGCAACCGATTTGGCCCAGGAGCAGGAGCACCATCTGGACTTGGGAGAATGCCTGGATGAACACCCTGTGATTGACGCATCTGCCAACTACAGCAAAATTTCAGGGATTGGTGAAATGGTTGGGAGCCCAATTCTGTTGTTTGTTACTACAGCTTACATGATTGCAACAGATAACCTGCTTAACCCTCATGTAATTGAAGGTGTAGCGCTCGGTTCTTTTATTGGGATAATTGATGGCGCTGTGAGAACCGGATATGCTACGCGTTTCAACCGGCCAATAGGAGCTATTGAAGGCATTATTGAGGATGTAAGAGCTATCGGCAGCGCATTGGCTTATCCTTTTAAGAGCCGACAGGCATAAAGCTTCGTATAATGAGTATTATGCGTAGTTTTGGGAAGAAATCAAGAATAAATTGCCTTTTTTGGTCAATTAGATGCGTAAAAGTAGCGACTTCTGCCAGTGGTGTTGTTATGTACACTCCTGTTTGTAGGACCTGCCTGGGTGGCCGATAGACAATAACCTGCTTTTCGCATGAGCTACAAACATTCTGCGTAGTTTTACCCTTTATGGCGGCTTTTGGGCGCAATGTGTTGCCTAAGGTAGCCAAATAAATGCATGGCATCATAAGGCAGCTCCAAAGGTAGAGTCCCCCTGGCTGCTGGCTTTTTTGCCTTAAAGTACGAGAAATTCCCTTTAAGTTCCTGAATGGCTGCGCTTGCCCTGGTATATCTCAAAAACCCATCAATCAAGAGGCAAGCTTGGGTTAATTGGCCAGGCAAAAAATTATCACCCGTAACCAGAGAGTACGATAAATCGGCTTGACCAACCACCAGTTCTGCTAAACCCGTTCCTTTTGTATTGCTTATGGCCGATTTTTTACCCAGCAACTTGACAGAGGTTGGCTCTGGCAAAAAACTTACAACAGAAGGATATATTTTGTAGGCACCCCAAACAAAAGGCAAAGCTATGGTTCCTACTGTCTTGATAGCTGCCCTGACAGGGCCGGGAGCACTTGCAAAGATTTCTTCAATAGGCAATGAAATAAGGGGTTCCGGCGACCCCTTATAATCCCCAGCCGTCCTTCCGCCTCGCCCCTCGTCAAGCCCTCGCCTAGCTCAGTCTTGACGTATCTGGCTCGGCGGCGTATGCTGGCAGCTGCTTCTGTCGGTCGTCAATAATTGTAACGCCGTGATGCTTCAACTGATTTCGGATGTAGTTCTCAGCTTCTTCCTTATCTTTCCTTCCTGTTGACTCGTGGTGCTCATACTGAGCCCAGAAACTGCCACGAGGATAACGCTTACGAAAGCCGGGGTGCTCTTCAAAAATTCTCCTCGCTGAATGGCTCTTTAGCATCCCAATAGTGTCCTGCACGGAATACTTCTTCGGCACATTCACAGCCAAATGAGCATGGTCAACAGGAAAGCCCATCGCCCCGAACTCAAAACCAAAAGGCTCAAGCTCCTTAAATCCTGCAATGCACGAATCAATAACGGTCTGCCTCCTGAAACACTTGTAACGGCACTTCGGCAGGAACTGAAAAGTCATCCAATTATTCCTCGTATCAACGCTTCTCGTCATAAAGAAACACCTCACAAAAGTTTTTTATAGCTCAAGCTACAAAAGAACGGTTTGCCATAAGCGAATCGCAAGTATTCAGGATTCGGCAGGTTGCCTAACCGCTCGTCGGTTTTACAAGAAACCGAATCGGGCACCATCATGGTTCGCTTACTGACCCCCTGCACTTCTGAGCCTTACACAGAAACAGGTTCAACAAAACACTTAAACTTTACGACGACTACGACTAACGACGACGGCGCCAATTCACCGTCAGGTCTTACGCTCTACGCTCCAGACCTGATGAACTCTTGGCGCACTATTAAAAAAATTGCCACTCAAAGAAATTTTACTGGGTTTGACTCGTTGTGACGGCTTTCTGATTGGCATAACTCGTTTGAACAAGGCCAGGCAAGTCAAGTGATAAATTCCTCACTTGTGCGTGTGGGGTTGCTTGAGCAAGCAGATTCGGATTCGTATCTCCTATCTGGTCAGAACTAAAATTGTCTAACAGGTATACTGAGCCATCATTCCCTACCATGAAGCCTGATCTTCCACGTGGTAATCTCGGCAATTTAATGCTAAAGTTTTTGCCTGTGGTTTCAAGAGTAAGTAACGATGGCGGCATGTCGGAATTATTATAGACATTAACCAGCAGCCATTGTGGGTCTCTAAAAAAATCATGGACAGGGCCAGTCAACCATGCGGGGTTGCCAGCATACCTGATTAGTCTATTTGGTGTAAGACTTTGCAATTCAGGGTGGAAATTGTTAGAAAACCTGTTGGAATAAATCACGCCAATTCCTCTTCGTGAATGCCCATCTTCTTTGGTGTTGTACCAAGGGTTCACCAAATCTTTCACAAACGTACCGATTGTTTCCAGCCTGATTTCCCACCCGGGATCAATCTGATCTGGTAGTATTTGTGGGTACATTGTGCCTTCTACTATCGGCAGGGTTGAGGTTGCGTTAACTATGTTCTGGGGCAGAATGCAATATGGTTCGTACATTGAATCATCTAACCTTTTTTCGCCCGAACAGAAAGGATTGCCAAAAACGTAGCGGAAACCCGATAGAGTAGCAGGAATCTGAGTGGGTGTTTGAGTTGGCGTACTTTGAGTTGGCGTACTTGTAGGCAAGTTACTGTGTGTGGGTCCGCTGCACGCTGCCATAACAATAGCTGCAAGACCTCCCATAACCAATAGAGCTGTTTTACCTGTCATAGTGTGAGAGTTAAGCATAGCAACTATATAAATCTTTCTATTTTTACCACTTCTTAGTTAGGATATTAGCGAATCGCCAGAAACCCCTCTTTTTCACCTTCCGGAGCCGGCTGAAAAGGTTAAATATGCTTTTTGTAGATGTTTTTCCTATGCCCCTAGATTCGGACAGCAATCACTTGCTCTGCCTCAAGAATGTCAACGATTGCCCGATAGTCGCCTGCCCTTGCCTTGTAACATGGCTCGCCTTCCAACCGCTCAAGAAAGTGGCGCGGGTTGTCTTTGGCGAGGTCAATTCTTTCAACAAGCCGCTGAGCAACCTCTTTTGGCAGCTTCCTTAGCTCTTTTACTGCTGCCGGACGCCACTTTACGCTGTAGCTCATTTTATCCTTTCGAGAACTCCTTAAGGATAGCTTTGTGATCAATGTAGCTTGATAACGGTTCTTTCCTTGCAGCTGCCAGTTCTTTCTTGGCAGATTCGCTAAGCTCAAAGTCTTCCTCGACAAGCAAAGTTAACTTTCTTAGCTGCTGCTTTATCGCCTGAACATCCTCATATACCCTTTCCAGTGTTGTGATTGCCATGAGAAACACTTTATAGCGTCTAATATAAAAACATATCACTGTTGCAAAACCCGCCAGAAACCGCCATTTTTCGCGCTTTTGGGCAGCTGGGATGCCTAAAAAACTCTAGTCGTAGGCTCTTGGCCTTTTGTCTATGTCAGAAACCAGGATTTCGTTCTTTTCGTGAAACACAACATACTGAATCCGGTAGTTACCAACCCTCAATCTAAACACCTTCTCTTCCTTACCAACAACCCTCTTGACATCAGCTGGAAACGGATTGACGGCTAGCTCCTTCACCTTCTGCATAACCCTATCATAAACTTCCTTTTCGCACTTCTTTAAGAACTTCCTAGAAGAAGAGCCAAGAAGGACTTGAAACATCCTTATCTGCCCATTTCCTTTTCAAAGTCTTCCAACCTGACAGCTTTTCCCTGCCTATACTCGCTCAAGCTTTCTTCGAGTCGCTTCTCTTCTCCCTTTGTCAGAATCATGTCAACATCTACCATGTGTTCTTTTATGTACTCCACGTCATGCCTTATGGCCTTTAGCTCAGCTGTTAATTGCTCTAAAGCTGCTGCTTCGCTCATACGGTTCATAATTGCATAACACCTATAAAAACATATCGCTGTTCAAAAACCGCCAGAAACCGCCTCTTTTCCCCTTCCGGAGCCCGGCTGGAACGTGCAAACCTGCGGTCAAGTTAATCATAAGCGTGGTCGTGGTGCTTGAACTTCAGGAAAACGACATCCTCTCCAACAATTTTGAAAACTATCACGAACGAGCCGATATGGGCTGCCCGCTTGCCTTTCAGGTTATAATGCTTAACAGGATAGTGCTCGGGGTTCTGTAAAATATCGTCCATCTTCTTATGCAGCCGCTCCAGAAGGAGTTTGTCCTTTTTGGCGTCTTTAACATCATCTAAGAATAACTTTGTTAATACTTCCTTGTAAGGCATCTCAATCACAAGGAATCAAAAAGCTTCCTTCTTTCTTGGGAATTTTTAACCCTTACAAAATCCCCCTTCTCATAGGCATCTTCGCTTTCCTTGATGTCCCTGATAAAGGCTTCAGAATACTTCTCTTCAAATTCCGACTCAACAATATGCCTGCATTTAACCAAAAGCTCGTAGTCCTTTTTAGGGATTGTAACAACTTCAGCAGCCATAAGGCTATTGAGGCATAACCACTATAAAAGCATATCGCTGCCGCAAAACCTGCCAGAAACCACCACTTTTCCCTTCCGGAGCCCCGGGCTAAAACTGGCAAAGACGGCTAAAATGTGATAATTATCCTGTTCTTGCCTTCGGGGTGCACCATTACTGTCTGGCCTTTCTGGAGGTTGACGAACTCGGCAACCTTCTTACTGATACGGATGTCCAAGGAGTCACCAGACTTGCCGACGGTAGTAGATGCTGCGAGGCCGTACAAGCCCTTTTCCTTGGCAGCTTCATCAATCCGGGCAGAGGTTTCCTCGGTAAACACTTCCTCACCGCACTTAGAACACACTTCAGCTGGAAATTTGCCAACACTCATGCCAAACATGCTGAAGTCAACATTCTTCTCAACAAGCTTTCCGCCGCACTCATCACATTTTTCCCTTATCATTTCACCATCACCGTTTTAACCTTGTAAACTCCTTGTTTGATTATCTTGTAGGCAACTGCAAAGTAAGCGTATGTCGCTAAATAGCCGTCTCTCTGCCTGACTACAGCGCCTTTGCTTATCGCTTCCTTGATCATGCCAACTGAAATGCCTTTCTCAGACATTCGCTCCTTAGCATGTTTAGTTAGCAAAATAATCATGATAATACTAATTATGGTAATCTGACCTATTTATGTCTTTCGTAAAAGTCCGCCAGCAACCCCTCTTTTTCCCCTTCCGGAGCTGGCTGAAATAGGCAAACAGCAACATTTTAATATAAGTTATACTTTTAATAGAAAAGTTATATTTGGTTATGAGCTGATTGCAAAATGGCGGTAACTGTCACAACAAAGAAATGGGGTAACTCTGTTGGCCTTGTTATTCCAAAAGAGGTTGTGGAGAGACAGGGGATTAAGCCTGAACAGAAGGTGGAAATAGAAGTAAGACCAGTAAGGCATCCTTTTGCAAAGTTCTTCGGAAGCCTGAAGACTGGAAGACCTGTTCAGGAAATTAAGGACGAATTGAGAAAAGAGCTTTGGGGAAAAGAGCTGTAATGGGATGGGAAGGTACTTTCTTGACAGTTACGCACTAATAGAGATGCTGGAGGGCAATCCCAAATATGACCATTATAATGACACGGATTTTGCCATAACGAAGTTGAACTTGATAGAAGTCCATTATTACCTTACAAAAAAGCGTGATTTCAGAGCAAAAGAAATAGCTCAGAGTTTAGCCGTTAGCATTGTAGATTTTGACAATGACATTATTTTTGCAGCCAACGGGTTCCGTTTCAAGAATAAGTCAAAGGATTTCTCGACAGCCGACTGCATCGGCTATATCTTCGCTGTTAAAAATGGATTAATTTTTGTGACTGGTGGCAAAGAGTTTGAAGGCCTGCCTGGCGTCGAATTTGTGAGGAAGTAAATTTTTCTATAGCACTTTTCAGAGCTTTTGGGGGCCGAAACAGGGCAAAAGGGTTAAGTTTAAATAAATCCTCTTATGTTCGTGGTAAAAATGACAGTGATGTATAAGCCTGTAAGGCCGGAAGTGGCGCCGGTAATAGGACAATACGAGCGGCCAACGTTTATTAATATTGGTGCTGAGCAGGCTCGTGCCTATAAGAACCCATTTGTAACTGTAGACCAACGATTTAGTTATGTTCCTACTT
>DUGC01000049.1 GCA_013331625.1 Candidatus Iainarchaeum sp.
TAAATTAAATGGACTTACTATAGAACTTCTATCGAGGCCGATAACACGCTAGTAACTGGAAGTTCTTTCTGAGTTCAACTAGACACCAATTAAAGGGCCAGCTTGATTACGGCGTGGATGCAAGAATCTGGTACTTGCGCTGGTCTAAGAAACCAGTACCAAACCCTTTGGTATCCGGGTTCAAAAACGAAAGCCGAAGTTCCCGTCCACGCAATTCCGCAAACGGCGGAATGCGCAATCGGGCGTACCCCGATTTGCGCCGTAACTATGTCTTTCTTGCCACAACATAAGCCAGTATCACCGCATCCCCAACAGTTGGGAATACTTTATGCAGAGGCTCTGTCCCTTTACCGGGCTCTGCCCAGTTCAGGAACATTATGATGCCCACTTCTTTTTCCTGCCCAAGCTCCTTTGGCTTTTGGCCCAATGAAACCAGCATTACGTTGTCCAGCTCTGTTGAATAAACATAAGATGGGCTCGTGCCATTTCTTCGGAGAATCCTGTCAACAATAGCCAGGTAGCTTGCCGCATCAACAGGAAAGCTTACTTGGAAGCCAAGGCTATCCTTTGCCGCGATGGTGTATTGCCCGGATGCTATCAAGTCTTCCGGAGTAACGCTGCCAATAAACGCAGGCACAAAGTGCTCGAAGTCAACCTTGTACGCTTCCACCAGCTTAAACAGCCTGTCCATGACATTTGGTTTTTCTGGGTGATTCTTAAAGCTTTGTCCCACTGCTTTCAGTAATCTTTTTAAACAAACTTCTTATCCGTTTTTGGATTGACCCTTTTAAGAAAAGGGTCATGTGGGCCCATAGCTTAGCCTGGTAGAGCGGTTCGCTCTTAACGAACAGGTCCAGGGTTCAAATCCCTGTGGGCCCGCTCATTTTTGTAAACTACTGCTGGTTTCGCCCTGCTGGGCTCAACCAGCAGTGTTTTTTGTTTAGCTGCTGTAAAAATCAAGAATCGCCCGTCTTTGACAAGGCAGCATGATTAAAAATGTCATGTTTTTGCATCAATCAGCACAATTCTCCACACATCTTTTCATAGTTTACCTGCATCATCTACCATTTCAATAATATCTCTTTCTACCTCCTCGGCCTCTTTTTTGCTTACTTCTGGAAAAAACTGAGAGATTATAGTCGGTTTCATTCCAATAATTTTTACTTTTCCACTCTCTTCTGCCACATTGATTTTGCAAGGCATACAAAGAGAGATTAACCTATTTTTATTCAGGAATTGATTTGCAGATTTGCCAGAGCATATCTCGATTATTTTCAATGGCTTTTGTTTAAACCCTTTTGCTGCTAACCTCTCTTTTAAATCATAAACCTGGAACAAAGCCCAACCTTTCTGTTCAACTGCTTTCAAAACCGAAACAACTGCTTCATCAAAGCTCTTTTCTGTTTCAACAATATGTGCAAAATCATTCATGTCCATAGTTTCACCTTCGTTTGGTTGAAGACACCATTAACCGCACAAATAGAGGACTTTGAATAACTCGCTTATATTAATTTTGGTTCACAGTCCTCTTAGACAACTTTGACAAAAAGGAGGTTAAACAAAGTTGTCTATATTCGCCGGGCACATATCCAGTGGCTGTTTCTGAAAATTTTTCGGAAGTTACGGAAATCTTTATAAAACAAGCCCCAGCCAGTGTCATTGATAAAAAATGAGAGACAACGGCAGCGAAACCAAAAAGCAAAATCCAAGCGGCAAAAGCGGCAAGCAGTTGACAAATCCTGCCAGAGAGGAGGACTTCGCCCTGTTCTGGGCTGACCAGCTTGCTGAGAAGATAATCGGCAGGGACAAGTTCCGCTACTCTGACAGGAAGTTTGCCAAGCAAAGTGAATTTATTGTCAAGACATCCGCATCAATATCAGGAGTCTTGCACATCGGCAGGCTGAGCGATACTATGAGGGGGGCTACGGTTTACCGCGCCCTTTTGGATGCCGGCAAGAAGGCAAGGTTTATTTGGGTAGCGGAGGACATGGACCCGTTGAGGAAGATTCCGGCCGGCGTCCCGGAGAGCTATGAAAAATTCATTGGCACTTCAGTTTCCACGTTGCCCGATGCCGAGGGCTGCCATGATTCCTACGCGGGCCATCACACTGACGAGTATTTCAAGGTCCTGCACAATTTTGTGTTTGAGGATATGAAACGCTACTCGATGCAGGATGAGTACCGGAAGGGGAATTTTAACCGGTTCATAGCAAGGCTGCTTGAGAACAGCGAAGTGATTCGTGAAATCCAGAACAAGCACCGCACAAACCCCTTGAAAAAGGAGTGGAGCCCCTGGACCCCGGTCTGTGAAAACTGCGGCAAGATAGTGACTCCAAGGGTGAAGTCCACTGAAGATAAAAAAATCACTTACACCTGCCAGGATTACCTTTTTGAAACGACGGTTGCCAAGGGCTGCGGCCACAAGGGCGAGGCAGACCCGATGAAGGATGCAGGGAAGCTTGCGTGGAAGAGCGAATGGGCGGCCCAGTGGGCTCGCTGGATGGTTTCAACAGAAGGTGCAGGCAAGGAGTACCAGGTTCCCAACAGCGCTTTCTGGATTAATGCGGAAATTGCTGAAAGGGTCCTGGATTTTCCCTCCCCTGAACCGATATTCTACGAGCACCTTACCATTGATGGGATCAAGATGTCGGCTTCCCTTGGCAATGTGGTTTACCCAAGGCAGTGGCTTGAGGTGGCATCTCCGCAACTGCTGAGGTTTTTTTATAACAAGCGCATCATGACCGAGAGGAGCTTCTCATGGAAGGAGCTGCCGTTGCTTTATGATGAGTACGACAAGGCCGCAGCTGTTTTTTTTGACAAGCTCACGATTGAGAACGAGAAGGAGCGCGCCCACATAAAGCGGCTATATGGGATTTCAGGTGCGCCCAAAAGCCCCGAACGGCCCATAGGCCTTAGCTTTGCCCACGCCGCGATGGTTGCGCAGGTTTTTGACAGGGAAGAGGACATTGTCAACAGCCTTGAGAAGACAGGGCATTACGACAAGGCAAATCACAATCAGATTATGGGGCGCATAATGCTTGCAAGGGCATGGATAGGCGCTTATGCCCCGGAAGAGCTGAAGTATGTCCTGCAACTGGAAGTTTCAGGCAATGTAAAGTCAAAGCTGTCACAGCAGCAGTCAAATGCACTGAAAGCTTTGGCAATTAAGCTGGCATCCCAAAAGTGGGAGGAGAAGGAACTTTACAATGAGTGCTACAATATTGCGAAGGGGTCAGGCCTGCAGCCTGCAGAATTTTTCAGGGCAGCTTATCTTGTCCTTCTAAATAAAGAGCGGGGCCCGAAGCTGGCGCCGTTCCTGATTGCGTTGGGAGAGAAGGCTGTGAAACTGTTTGAAAAAGTGTAAGTATAGGCACGGACATTAATTTCCGTAGTAGTTAACCGTGCCTATAGACAACTTTGATTATTCCTGTTCTATAACAAAGTTGTCTAAGAGAACTTTGAACAAGAGTCATAAATGAGGGGGTTATTCAAAGTTCTCTATATTCGGCGGACTTTACAAGTTTTATACGATTATTAAAGTCCGCCGCTATAAATGCCCCTCTGCGTATAGAGGAAGAGCCGGATTTTCGTAAATCATTTTTCCTCTCCTATAGTCAAGGACGGAAATGAATGAGCAAAAAGCTGTCCTCGACTTAATAGCAAAGGGCATATCGCACGCTCAATTTTTTGTGCCCTTT
>DUGC01000116.1 GCA_013331625.1 Candidatus Iainarchaeum sp.
AGCACCGCAAAGCCGGTATTTGTGATGAATCCCCTTCACGGGGCAATTGAGGAGATTTCTGAAAAAAACAAGGATAAGCTCATGAGGAGAAGGTTTGCGGCAATTGCAGCCGCGTCGCAGGCAAAATCATTTGGCATAATTGTTTCCATAAAATCAGGGCAGAGGCAAAAGGAAAAGGCGCTCGAACTGAGGAAAACTGTTGAGCGCCACGGGAAAAAAGCTTATCTTCTTGAAATGGATTTGGTGAATGAGAGCTACATGCTCGGGGTCGATGTCGACTGCCTTGTGAACACCGCGTGCAACAGGATTGTGCTCGATGATGCCCAGAACTGGAAAAGGTTAATTATAAATCCTGCCGAGTGCCTAATAGCACTGGACGAAAAGAAGTGGGAAGAATGGTCGCCCGATGAGTTTTTGCACTGAAGGTGGAATTTATGCCAACTCCAAGGAGAAGAAGTAGGAACCCCTCACGAGATCAAAAAAAAGCATATAGGCAAAAATTTGAATCCAGACAATTAGGGGTTTATCACTATCAAGTTCATAGTACTACAGTAACATTAAGGACCGGCGCTATTATTACTCACCTGCCCATCCAAAAGTTTGGTGCCACTCAGGCAATAGTGTTAAATACGGGGAAGAAATTTGTTGTTGAAGGGCCTACTATCAGGGAACCAAGGCAGGGAGAACTGCCTTAAATCAGAAATCAATATCATACGGACTTATCGGGGAATTTTTCCCTCCCTTTTTCACTGCTTTTTTCCTGCTCCTTTTTGGCTTTTCATCTTTTTCGGAAAATTCTGCATCACCCAAATCCTGCGGGCCTGAAGCTACTATTTCATCCCCCTGCGCATCAATGATGTCGCGTATCACAGTGCCCTTGAAGGAATAGCCATTCAGGTAATTTGAAAAATTCGGCATGTCGTTGCCATTTAGCACCACTGCAGGGATATTGCTGCGCTGCAATATGAGGCATGCGGCAAGATCGAGCACTACATTCTGCCCCGGCTTTGAGCCTGCGGCAACCACCATTGAAATGAGCCTGCGGTATCCGATTTCCTCAAGCATTTTTGCGCCAGGGTTCTCATTCGGGTTGGAGTCATAAACGCCATCGACATTTGTAAGGTTAACAAACCTGCCCCCAAGATACTCTGCCAAAAGCGCGCCGACTGAATCTGTCGTAAAAAACGGCATCAGGCCCCCAAATACAGGGATCTTCCCCGTGTCAAGGGCCTGCCTTGCCTGCGTGATCTCGGTTAGTATTTGCGGGTGGGCAGCAGGGATTGCGCCTGCAACCAGCATTGCATTGGCGCGCGTAATATGGATGCCGAGCATATCGAGCGTGAAATTGTTAGCATTCAAAGAGCGCATAGCTTCTACATAAGAGCGTGCTGTTTTCCCCCCGCCAACCACTAACACGAGCCTCTTCCCTGCAGAATGCAGCGAGCTTATAGTGCCTGCAATCTGCCTTATTTTCCCGGCATCCGGGCCGCTTTCATCAATGAGGAGGCTTCCCCCGACCGAAACCACAAAAACATCGCCTGAATTACCATAGGCCATATTGGCATTTGCAGCCGGCTGGGCGCTTTCATGGGGGGTTTGCTCCTGCTCTTTTAGCACGTTTTCAAAAATGTCGAACATGAAGAACTAGTTAGGGTTAATTTGTATTTAACCCTTTCTTTGCACCGCCCTGGTCCGCCTTTGCATTTACGACCCGCCCCACCGGCAGGTATATATTTGAAATCCCAGCATAGTATGTCATGGTTAGCGGCGCATAGCGTAGCGCATTATTCCTGATTTTGAGAGTGTAAACCATGGTTGATGTTCTGGAGTCAAGCAGTTCGGACGAAGTTATTTTCAAAAAAAAGCTCAAAAAGCTTGAGCAGTTCCGCGGGCGCGGCACTGAACTGATCAGTGTCTACATCCCGGGCGACGCTGACCGCAGCAGCGTTACAGGCCAGCTTAGCGAGGAAATAAGCCAGAGCGGAAATATCAAAAGCCCCTCAACCCGCAAGAACGTGCAGGGGGCGCTGCGCAAGATAATCAGTTTTCTCAAGCAGATTGATTTCAAGATCCCGAAAAACGGCATCGTGGTATTTGCAGGAAACATTTCGCAAGTCGAGGGCCGGACAGACATCAGGCTCTTTACCGTGCGCCCGATCAAGGATTTGCGCACAAAACGCTACTGGTGCGATTCGCAGTTCCACCTCGAGCCGCTAAAGGAGATGGCAAAGCCAAGCAACGTATATGCCCTCATCACAATCGATAAAAGCGAAGCTACTATTGCAGCGCTCATAGGCAAGAGATATGAAATATTGGGGCATTTCAATTCAGGGGTCAGCGGGAAAATCAGGGCGGGAGGCCAATGTCTCGCGCCTGATACACTTATCATGAAGGATAATGGGGAGATCATTCCAATCGAAAAGGCACATAACCCCTTCAGGATACTTTCAGAAAACTTCAATACTGAACAAACAGAGCAAACACCGATTATGGCTAAATGGGAGAACAACAAGGAATTATTCGAGCTCACTACCTGCTATCCAAAACTCGGAATAAAGTCCTCAAAGGACCATCTGTTTTTTGTCAGAACAAATGCCGGAATAGAATCTAAGCCCCTAGAAGAAATTAAAGAAGGGGATTACCTCCTCATGCCAGAGAAAATCAATCTGGGATTGAAAGAGCTGCAGGATATTGATTTCAAGCCGCAAATAAGGCAGGAATGGAACATGAAGAAGGCCGAAATACCTATAAAATTGGAAGGAAACCTTGCAAGGCTGCTTGGGTACTATCTTGGAGATGGAAATTATGAAATAGACAGGATATGCTTTTCCGAGGAAAGGCAGGAAATTGCACATTTCTACAAGCAGCTCATTGAAAATATGTTGAAGGTTGGAGCGAGAATCAGGTATAGGGAGAAAAAAAGTTATTATGAAACACGGGTTGGAAGCCGGATAGTATCCCAGTTTTTCAAGCAAATTTATGGCTCGGAAAGCAAAACACTAACAGCAGAAATACCAAAGATAGTCCTGAAGTCACCAGATCATATCTTGGCGCAATTTGTTGCTGGCTTTTTTGATGCTGAAGGGTATGTTTCAAGCTCAAGGGCTGCGTTCGGGATCAACAACATAAGTATTGCAAGACAATTCCAGTTCGTGCTTCTAAGACTGGGCATCATTTCCTCACTGCCGGAATATGACAACAGGAGAAACCCTTACTCCAAGAAAACACGATTTACTCTTGAAATCAATGATACTGAATCATTGAGGAATTTTGAACGCCTAGCCAACTTTGCATGCGAGGATAAGAAAAAGAAGCTGCGCAAAATCATTGCAAAAAGGAGTAACAGAAATAAAGTGAGAAAAATTGTTATAAATGGAAAGGAAGTCGCAAGAATACTTAGGGATTCAGGAGTCTCCACAACCCAATTCAGGTGTCCAGATTTTTTTATCAACAAAAAGCAGCTGAATAAGGAAGTATTTAAGAAGAATATTATAGACAAAATCAACGACCCTGACCTTAAGAGAAGGCTGGAGTTGTTTTATCAGTCCAACTTAATACCTGCCAAAATATCCAAAATAGAGCCAATAGGCAAGTATCGGACTATTGATATTGAAACAAAAACCCACAATTTCCTTGCAAACGGCCTGATAGTCCACAATTCAGCCCAGCGTTTTGAGCGCTTGCGCGAGGAAGCTGAGCAGGAATTTTACAAAAGGATAAGCGGGAAAGCAAATGCCGCATTCGTGCCATTCGGGGAGAAGCTGCAGGGCATGATTATTGGCGGGCCGGGGATGACAAAGCCNNAGCGATGCTGTGCTAAAGGACACTGACCTTATGAAGGAGAGGAACCTCATGAATAATTTCCTCACGCAGCTTGCAAAAGACCAGCTTGCAACATATGGCGAAAATGAGGTCATGAAGGCACTTGAAATAGGGCAGGTTGCAACGCTGCTTGTTAGCGAAGCGATTGAGTGGGCGGTATACAAGGTGAAGAACACGGCTACAGGGGAGGAGCGCATCATAATTGACAAGGACAATTCCTTCGACCCCAATTCCTTCAAGGGGCAAGAGCAGATAGAAGTGGTTGAGGAATATGAATTCATTGATTACATTATGGAGCGCGCCCAGCAGACTTCAACAGGATTTGAGATAATCTCGACAGAAACCCCAGAAGGCGAGCAGTTCTACAAGGGATTTGGCGGCATAGGCGCGATGCTGAGGTACAAGCTCTGAACTGATCACCCATGCCACAACAAAAAATAGAAATGCCCAACAGCCTTGGCGAGAGGCTTAGCGGGATTTTCCATAAAGCCACAGGTGAAATGAAAATTGCCATTGTATGCCACGGCTTTTTGTCAACCAAAGAGCACCCTCTTGTAAAAGAGCTGTGCACAACACTTGAAAAGGAAGGCATCAATTGCTTCCGGTTCGATTTTGCAGGAAAGGGGGGTTCGCAGGGGGATTTCGGACTTTCAACATACACAAAAGAATCACAAGACATTGTATGCGTGATTGATTACTTTGAAAAGCTTGATTACGAAATCACGTGCGTGATCGGCCACAGCATGGGGGGAGCTGCAGCATTGCTCGCGGCGGCACGGGACGTGAGGATAAAATCGGTGATTGACATAGCAGGCATCACTTATCCCGAAAGGACAAGGAAAAGGTTTGCACCCGAACTCATCGAAAAATGCATGCGCGAAGGGAGCTGTGAATATGAAGGGAAGGGCGGAAAAGTCGTCTTGGGGAAGGAATTTTTCGAGGATGCGCTTTCTGCGGATATTTTCCATATAATAAAAAAAGTGAATGTGCCTTTGCTGTTTTTAATCGGGGAAAGGGACGCAACTGTATTGCTTGAGGAATTCAAAAAGCTTTATGAAAAAGCCTATCAGCCCAAGGGCGCGAAGGTTTTTGATGATTGCGACCACGATTTTAAAAAGAAAGGCGGGCGCGAAGAAATAGCGCAGTATTGTGCAGGCTGGATAAAGGGCAAAATGGCAGAATGATCAAAAGCATTGAATTGGGGAATTTGAAAAAAAAGGAATTTGGCGGCAGATGGTTTTTCATGACAGGGATAAAGCACTACACGACAACGACAAAGGGGATCGGCGGCCGGATAAAGCGCAGGGTCTCAGATTTTATTGTGCGCGAAATCACCCCTGAAGGCCGCGTTTTGCAAAACAGGGCGTTTGGCGAGTGGGACGGCATTAAAAACGGGGCGCTTTTCGTCCCTCCACAGGAAGAGGGCAGGGAATATCTGCACCTTTCAATGGAAAAATTCAACCTCGACACCAATGACGCGATGCGCAGGCTTTGCCGCATTTTATACATTTCACCAAAGCGCATAGGCTATGCGGGCATGAAGGACAAGAGGGGCATCACGGTGCAGCGCATATCATTATGGATGCCGGATACGGGGAGGCTTGCAGGGTTTTCCAGCAGGTATGTGGCGCTCTCAGAGCCGGAGTGGAGCGCAGAGAGGATAGATATCGGAAAACTTAAGGGGAATGAATTTGAAATCACTGTAAGGGACATAGGGATTAATGAAGGGGAACTTGAAGGAATCTGCAAGGAATGTTTCAGGCAGATGAAGGGCGGTGTCGCGAATTATTTTGGGGGGCAAAGGTTTGGCGGCATACGCGAAATAACACACCGCGTCGGAAAGGAATTCATAAAAGGCAATTTTGAAAATGCAGTCATGATGTATCTCACATCGCCTAGCGAAGGGGAGGAGGAAGAGGTCGCGCTTGCAAGAAAGCATCTTGGCGACACGAAAGACTTTGCAGCGGCATCAAGGGATTTCCCGCCAAAATTCAGGTACGAGAGGGCAATAATACACCATTTATGCAAGTTCCCGCGCGATTTTGTGGGCGCGTTCCAGAACCTCCCAAAGCACCTCACATACATGTTCACGCACGCCTACCAAAGCTACCTTTTCAATGAAATAATCAATGAGCGCATCGAGCAGGGAGTGGGAATCGGGCCGGTTGAAGGGGATGTGCTTGAGGATGGAGTGCCAACAGCGGCCCTCCTGGGCTTTGACACCCGGTTTGCAGGCGGGACTGCAGGAAAAATCGAAAGCCAGATTCTTGAAAGGGAGGGGATCTTGCTTTCAGATTTTAAGGTTAAGGGATTCCCTGAGCTTAGCTGCAGGGGAGCAAGGAAGAAAATAGCGCTCGCGCCCCATGACCTGAAGCTGGGCGGGATTGAAAAAGATGAACTCAATGAAGGGAAGCTGAAGCTGAAAATATCATTCTCGCTCGATAAGGGAAATTACGCCACCACCATACTCCGCGAGCTGATGAAGGGCGGGGCAGGATAATCCAAAAACATTTATTCCCGCACACAGCATATCCTTATGATGGAAGCCGGCCTGGGGGGACTTAAGAGGAAAGCACATGAAATCAGGTGGATACTGTTCTTCTTCACGGTCTTTTTCCTCATCCAGTTCTACCAGTCCGCATTCCCTTCATGGGATAATATAGTATATTTATATCAGGGCAAATGGTTTTGCGGCGAGCAGATATATTTTGAATGGCTCAGGCCCCCGCTCCCCGGCGCCATAAACTGCATCCTTGGCGCATCAGCCATCTCAACAATCCTTTCAGGCGCCCTATCTTCCCTGCTCTACCTTGCAGCGGTCACGCTGCTTTATTTCAAGGAAAAGCGGGAACAGGATATTGACCAGATTGCCTATGCCGGCCTTTCATTCATCGTGCCTACAATACTGTTCCTATCAAATGCCGGGGGAGACATGTTCGCGCTTTCTTTCCTGCTTTTTGCGCTCCTTGCAGAAAACCCGTTTTTAAAAGGCGCGGCCTTTTCCCTTGCAACCCTATCAAGGTACAATTATCTCTTTTTCCTCCCCCTCCTGCTCATTCAATTAAATCCTAAAAAACTGGCCCGTTTTGCCCTTGCGCTGCCGGCCTTCTGGCTGCCATGGATTGCATATAATTATTTCGCCACGGGCAACCCTTTTTTCAGCGTTGGGGAATCAATTTACCTCAACATCGGGCAAAAAGGCATCCTTGCAGGGCTGCAGCCATACCAAATAGCAATTATTGCCTTTTTTTCACTCACCCTTTATCTATCACGGCACGACAAGAAAACAAAAATTGCAGGCCTGATAAATATTGCGGCAGCAATTTCGGTTGTGCAGTTCGTGCTCTCAGGGATCAAGGAACACCGTTTCCTAAACCCCCTTGCGCCTGCACAGTCCCTAAACATCGCAAATGCACAGGGCAGCAGAGGAAAAAATGCGATTTACCCCCTGCTAGCTCTATTTATGGCATTTAATATTGCCATGCTCTTGTGGATAGGAACCCCAATGCCCCCCGCAATCCCGGAAGACGATTTAATTTCACAATGCCAGGTGATGAGCGATCAGTGGGTGTACTTTTACCCGCGCGGGATAAATGCACAGCCGCTTGGGGGGAAAGATTCTTTTATGCAGGCCCTTGAGGAGGGGAAAATTCTGGTCATTTATGACAAAACACTGCTTGAAGGGGCCAATTTTGAAGGCTATGAAACTTGGAAGCGGGAAAAATACACAATAATCAAAAAAGCAGCCACGTGCAAAGGGCCCGAGCAGAAGTATTCACTCAAAATCGGGGAAAATCAGGCAGAGGGCTGATCGAAAAGCCTTTCACGGGTGATGTTTGCATCGCCAATGCCACAGCCCAGTTTTCCAACCAGCTCCCCTTTTGCTCTAAGGCCCGTGATCTTTTCCCCGTTAATCACAAGCGAAGGGTAAGAAGCAATCCCATACTTGGAAATTATGACATCTGCAACCGGTATCCCCTCATCATGCGGGAGGGCAAAAACACGCACATGCGGGCAGTCATTCACAATGCTGTCAAGGACCTTTTGCTGCGCGGCCTCATCGGGGTTAAACGTTTTTTCAGTAAAGAAATAAAGCACGGAAGTCCGGTTAGTGTCATTGCATTCCTGCCTGTATTTTTCCACAAATAAATAAAGCCTCACATTCTCATTGAGGTACTTGCGCCGAAGGGTCCGTACATCCAAAGAAGCGCCTGAAGCATTGACCGCCTCAAATTTTGCCAGCACATCCTTTGTCTTTTCCTCCTGCGCGCCAATCAGGCCTGAGAGCACAGGGCAAATCTCGGCATTAGAGCCGAATACAGTTTCATAGAAAAGCAGCTGCTGCGTCTGGTCGGCATCAAGCGATAGCTCCTCAAGCTCCCTTGCTACCGCGGCAATGCGCCTCTCCTCAATGGAATTCATGAGCCACAGGCCAAGCGCAAGCAGCACAATCGTCAGGATCAGGGCCTTGAGGTACTTGTTCACCATGCATAATCACTGCTGTTTATCTCCCTATAAAAGCCGACAAAAAACACTATTAATATGAATAAGCCATAAGCCAATATAAACAATGCGATCTCGGGCAGCTTTCCAATGCTGATCTTATCCCCTGCAAGGTTGTGACTGATATATACAAAAACCGAATAAAAGCAGACGCCAAAAAGGTAGAAGTAAATGCTCGGGCTCACTGACAATGTAACGGGGATGAGCGCAGAAACATTCCCCCCGACACTTGACCACGCGGCAAAAAGCCCGGCAAAATTCGCAAGGCTTTCAATGTTCCCCGCGATAAAGACAAAAACAAAAAGCACAATGCACCACTCAAGCATTACCGAAAAAGGGAAAGTGAACAGGCCGAATTCGCCAAACCGGGGATTGAACAGCATATCCCTGTACTTTACCGTGTTGAAAAATTTACCCCTATACCACCTGACCCGCTGCCTGAAAAGGTGCTTCATGGTGGATGGCACCTGCGTGTATATGTGCGCCTCAAGGCATGTGACAATGCGGTAGCCATGCCTGCGCAGCCTTAGCGCGATCTCCATGTCTTCGGTGATGTTCTTCTCATCAAACCCGCCGATTTCCTTTAGAACCCCTGCCTTGAAAAGGCTCATTGGCCCGGGAGTGACAAAGACGGCATTGATGTCTGAGAGCACGCTTTGGAAAAAGCCAAAAGAGATCAGGTATTCAACTTCCTGTATTTTCTCAATATACCCGCGGGCGTTAGCCGCCCTTACAAAGCCTGTGACCGCGCCAATGTCAGCGGAAGTGAACTGCGCGACCATTTTTACAAGTGAATCCGGTTCAGGGTAAGTGTCAGAATCAATCGTTGCAATAAGCTCCCCTGCCGCCGCCCTTATCCCGTCATTGAGTGCGGCCGCCTTGCCCTCGTTTTTCCTTTTGAAAATGACCTTTATCCCGCTCATTTTTTCCAGCAATCCCCCTGAGGAATCATTTGACCCGTCATCCACGACAATTATTTCTTTTTTGGAAGGGTACCCAAGGCCTTTTACCGACTCGATGCACTGTACAATGGTCTGCGCGCCGTTATAATTGGGGATCACTATTGAAACCGAAGGCAGTTTGCCATGCTGCATGCTGCCGGGCGGCTTCATTTCAAAGTACGCAAACAGGAAAACAGCGTTGATATAGATAAGCAGGACATTGAAAAATACCACGAGCCAAAAAAAAGAGACGACTTTCACTACCGCATATACTGCAAGGAGGAGAAAAGCGAAAATAATAATTGTGCGCGGTTTTATTGCCATCCATTAATTAGGATAGAACAAGGATAAAAAACAACAGTTTCGTCTGTTGGGAGCGACAGCCCATACTGCGTATGGACTTGGCTCGCCTTGGGCTTCGCAGTTTTAAAGCAACCGTTTCGGCGGTTTTTGCAAACTTGGGTTGCAAAATCCTCGCGGGAGGATTGGTACACAGGCTTTCTTCGGCTTGAGCCTCGATAGGCCATAACTTTTTTGCTTACAGCAAAAAACACATCTTTTTGAAAAGCTGGAAAAGAAGCCCCCCAAAAAAATTTAATTATTAAAATTCGGCGGCAGAATTTTTTTGCCTAAATATTCCCCAAAATGCCATTCACATTCGATATTATCTGGTCGGTATCGGAGTAGAGGATTGTGAGAAGCACATATGTGTCACGAGCAACGTCTGAAAACGCGGCAGGCTCGACCCTAACAAGGTTGTCCTCGACAATTATACGCGGCTTTGGGGCATTTGGCTTTGGCATATCGACGAAAATGCGCGAGGAAGCGGTATCATTGATCATCTGATTGCACTCCTCAACCGTTATCGGCTTGTTTTGCTTGAGGTCGCCAAAGTTAGTATAACAGCCTGAAAGTGCCCCCCCGCTTTCGTCAACTACCCTTGCCACGACTACAAAATCCTTCTTCTTTGCCGCAAGTACCGTGGTTAAAAGAGTAAGGGACGAGGTCATGTAGCTGTTTTGCGTGCCCACCTGCACAAATTGCGGCGATATTATGAAGCTTCCCGAATCCCGCATCCTGCCAAGCAGGGTTCCCGGATCGCTTGACGTGGAATTGAACTCAATGCCCTGCCTTGTTTCAGAATACTTATAAGGCGAAACCGGCACATTGAGCAATAAATACCCTGCAAGTATCACTATAGCAAAGCCTGCAATTATTGACAAAATCAGGTAGTTGCGCTCCATCTAGAAAAATGCATTCAAAAAGGATTAAAAAGCGGAAGCATTTTGAGAGCCGGATTGGATAAGCACAAAAGAAAAATCCCAAAAAGCAATTTCAATAATTTAGGAAATTTTAGCGATACGGTATGGGGCTGGCTTCGCATTTAAGCAANNTAATGAGTTCCTGCACAGCAGCGGCTGTATCAGCAGCAGTATAACCTGCCACGAAGATATCGCCTGATGCTGAGTCTACTTCGACAACCTTGTTGCCCGGAGCCGTCAGCCTGTCCGCAAGGCTTGATGCAAGCCTGTTGACAATATGGCCGCCGATTACTATGTTTGTTCCGGTCGGATTGTCTGTGTCGAGGTACACCAATGTCTTATTGATTGGGACCTGCGCTGTATAGGAGCTTGGATTTGCAGTACATGCTGCTGTTCCCCCAGTTCCGCTCAGACTACAGGATCCGCCTGTCGGATTCGACAAGGTGATCTTAGTGCCTGAGGCGCTTGTGCCTTCCTCCCCTATCTTGAGAGTGAGCTTTTCTCCGCCTGAGACACTTCTTGTGACTTCTGTGCCTGAAACGATTATATCGACTTTCTCGGCTGCCTGTGGCGCGCTATAGGTTACGCCCTTGTCATCCGCGATCAAATCGGCTCTTGCGCCAGCATCTGTATATGCTGAACTGAGATAACTCGTCTGCGTTCCCGAAGTGAGCTGCCATGTCGGGGTGCCGCCGTATTCGACATCATATGAGAAGCCTGTCAGGTTCGTATTAGATCCTCCGAACGGGCCAAGATTCCCACCAGTTGCCGTATCAATGTATACATTGGCATCTCCATTGCTCACAGCATCGTTAACGACAAATTGCGCAACGAAGTAGGCATTGGAACTTGTATACATGTTGCTCGAATTATAGTCTGTGTCCTTTGGCACGTAATGGCCATAATGCCATACCGAGCCGCTCTTCCTGATCTGGCCGTAGTTATCCGCCACACCAGCTAGCGGGAGCTGATAATTACCGTCAGCACTACCCGCAGTCACGGCCGTGGTGAGATCGCCTATCCCAGAGCCAGCAAAGTTCAGGTCCATACCATATACTTCAGTGTATGTGCCATCGTCTGCCGGAACTGATGTCCCAACGAACCAAACCTCGTGGTTATTCTGTATCTTGTTGGAAGAGCCTGAGCCGAACTTGTCAGCATCGAGCAGCAGGAAGAGCTTGTCTGTTGAAGTAGTATGCTTTGCAGCATAATACACAGGCCTCTTGCTTTCGCTTGAGCCGTCCTGCTTATATGTCTCGTTCGGGTTAAGGCCGAGGTTTGGAGTAACTCCTGATGCGCCAGTCGCTATCTGGTTACCGTCGAATACAATGTTGTCAGTCAGGGCCATCAGACCGTATGCACTATCTGTTGAATCCCCCTCAACGTTGTATATCTGGGTGCCGGTATCGTTGTTGAACCTGAATTCAACGACAGTGTCAACTGACACGATCATTGGAGGCTGTGCAGCGGTTGTCGCTGTGTTTGCATCCTCGATCTTGTAGGTGACTCCGTCAACAAAGAATCTGTTACCGTCTACGGCGCCAATGGTTGCTATCCCTTCTATTGCCAAAGACCTCTGGACACCATTCGAATCGGAACTACCGAGTGTCCACTGCCTGCCGTTGATGTAATCGCCTGAATTAACGGTCAGATTGTAGTCGAATGCTGTGTCGTTGTTGCTTCTCATGCTGAACCAGATGTCCTTGCCCTCAAATGAGAAATTTCCGCCTGCGTTTGTATCGCTCAGCTTTATATAGAAAGGAATCTGCCTCAATGCATCGTTATCTGCATAGAACGATACACCGCCCTGAGAACTGGATGGCAATCCGGTGACATTTCTCCCGAATTCGATCTTGGTTTTTTCTTCCTTACTCTCGAATCCGACGAATTCTACTTTTGCGTAGCCCTTTCCAAGGGTGCCATCAGGCCAATACTGGCCAAATTCTGCTTGCGTCGCTGTTTTACCTGCCAAGGACTGCCCAGACCCTGTCGGGTACAACGGACCCCTGTCATATGAATCGCCGCTAGCCGAACTCCATTTTTCTGCACTGCTCCTTATTTCAATTGAATACAAGGAGTTTGTGTCTGTTGCTGTACTCAAGTAAGCAACGTAGGGCTTTGTGCCGCTGGTATAGGTCGAGTCATACGGGTATATCTTGCTGTCCAGTATTTCAATGGTATCAGTTCCCTTTGTGACTTCTACGTAGCCAACACCAGTAGTTGATCCGACAGCTATTGTATCTATATAAAGGTTGCTCTTAAGAGCCTCCTTGCTTGAGCTGTCCTTGAAGACGTCCCTGAGGTTTGTGGCCTGAGCCACAGTTTGTGTATCAATCAGGTTGCCTTCCGAATCATAGAGTTCGAAGGTGCCTGAATATGTACTTGCTGCAGCACCTGACTGCACGATCTGCACAACCTTGACGCTGACAGCTTCACCATCATAGGTTTTGTCGCCCAAAAGGCCTTCGATGCTTTCGCCCTCATTGTACGACTCCTTGGCCGAAGCCTTTACGAGCTTGATCGACTTGTTACCCGTAAGGGTTGCAGTGCTCAGATCATATTGCTCGCCGAAAAACACTACTTTCACGCTATCGTCAGCGTCATCCACAAATGAAGTGGTTCCAAGATCTACACCTGCACTGGATGAACCCAAAGTGACCTTATAACTGAAGTCACCGGAGTCAATCTTTGCGACAAGATCCTTGGTACCCTGCTGGCTATCGAACTTGACATCTACATCGAGTCCTATCGATTCCTTGATAGTGACCGAAGTTGTCTGGTTCGATTGGTCGCCTTCATTTACTTTTTGACTTAATGACGAATTGTATAAATGAGGCAATTGAGCCTCGGTCAATGCATTTGTATCTGAACCGCCGTCCATTGCTGTCAGGACTTCAAAGTCTCCATGACTTGACCCTGAATTCAAATTCACATTGTATTTTTTCGAACCCGCCCCGTAAGTCACGGTTCCGCCGATTGTTACGTCGACTGTCAGATCGTCCAAATCAAGGCTGGAGGTAACATTACTGTCTGCGCCTCCGAGCGATGCCGTTACAGTCTTTGTGGTTGCTGCTTTTTCAGCAATCTTTGCGGCAAGGTTTCCTGCCCATACAGCATCAGATACCTGAGCCTGTGAACCAACAACTATGTTCACCACGGGCGATCCGTTGCTGTTATATATATCGTCTTTTGTGACGCTGGTTGCCGATACTATCGGTGCGAGTGCTGTTCCCAGCAATGCTGCACCTGTTGCAATGGCAGCCAACTTCTTCACGTTGAATCCTTTCATGTTTGCTTCACCTCACAAATCTCATTAAAAGGTTTCTACGCCAGCCATGTTTAGCCATGGCCGGATGTAGGCTCTTATACTTCTTTGCTCACTTTATTTAAATATGTTTCGGTTTCGAAAAACCCTATAGTGCCTTTTTATTAAAAAAGGGGCAAAATTTAAGGCTTTTGAGGAAACCCACTTTGGCAATGGACGAAGCCTGAAAAACAAGGCCGGAAACGCCATTTTTAGCCCTTTTTCCACTATTGACTTAATTAATTGTACAAGACATACTGGTCGGAAGGGTTTAAAAAAGCGCATTTTTTCGTTAGTTAACTTAATATGGCCTTTCCGTAAAGCTATTTAGACGAATAAAGCTTGCGTGAAAAATCAGCCAGCTCTTCCTTGTTCATGGATTTGAGCATTGCATGGTTATAGGATTGTATCATTTCGGCCATTTCCATAAGGGCATCTTGCAAATCATCCATCGCCAGCGTCACTTTAGCAGGCTTTAGCACTTCAACTGAGGATGGGCCAAAAAAGTACATAAACTTCACAAGGGCAGTAAAGTCCTTTGCACTCAAATTGGCCTCAAGGTAGGAGCTATAATACCCTTCAGAGTGCATGGGCTTTGCCCGGAATATATCATATACAGTATAATCCTTGGAATCCTTGAGCTTTTGCTCGATTTCAGACATGTGCTTTTCAAGGAAAGATTCCTCAATGGCCTTGACCTCAATAATGGCCTTAATGCGCATGTCAAAAGGGTCTTTTTCCTCAACTTCCTTGCGGCGCTTAACGCCTGCGGCAACACTTTCTGCAAGCACATATTTTTGGGGATAGCCCTCAACTTTTACGACACTCACTTTTAACATCTGTTTAAGGGCATCATTTAGCTCAGGAAAAGGCATTTTCAGCTCAGCGCTAAGCTCATCCACGCTCTTTGGCCTGTTGAAGAGGGAAACTGCAATCCTTTTCTGGCCCTGCGTGAATTTGCCCATAGTTTATCTCTTATATAAATACTTTTTTAATTAGAAACGGCCTAGCTGCCCCGCCAATACGGCACCGCCACCGCAGCCGGAACTAATTTATAGGTGTTAATCCATTATTGCACTGATAATCCATGGCAGATGTAACAACAGCACTGCAACAATCGATAGTAGATCCGGCAACCCAGTTCGTGAACGCAATAGTGGCCACGATACCTGGGCTGGTGGCGGCCATTTTGCTGGTAATATTCGGCTATTTGGCTGGAGTGATAATAGGCAAGTTCGTCCAGCAGGCCCTTGAAAGGCTCAGGGTGGATGAGCGCATAGAGAACATATCCAAGGTACATCCATTAGGGAAAGTCACGGTCGCAGAGCTTTGCGGAAAGCTCGTCAAGTGGTACCTGTCCATAGCATTCCTGGCAGCAGCAGCACAGCTGCTAAGCCTTGGCGTGCTATCAGGCCTTTTGACGGATTTCGCGCTTTGGGCTCCGCACCTGATCGCCGCAGTAATAATTATGGCGATAGGATTTTTCCTCTCAGAGCTTGTAAAAAAGGAAATCCAGTCAATCAAGTCAGAAAGCTCGAGATTCCTTGGAATAGCAGCAAAGTACATAGTATTGGTATACTTTGCCCTCATCGCGCTCGGGGAAATAGGCCTCAATGTCTTCCTTGCACAGGCAACGATTCTCATAGTGATAGCGGGAATCATGCTGGCCTTTGCAATAGGCTTTGGCCTCGCACTCAAGGACCATGCGGAACAAATATTTGCCGAACTCAAAAAAACCTTGAAATGAAGGGGGCGCAAGCCCTTTTCCCTTTTTTTACTAAAAAAAATCGGGTTTTTAAAAATAATGAAAAATGCGCAAAATGCAGCCAAAAAGCCCTGATTTATTTAAAGGTTAAGTCCAATATAATTGCATGAGAGAGTATGACCTCGACCTCCAGCTCCACGGCCCGTGGGCAGGGGGAACTAGCAGGAACATCTCAATTCCGGTCCTTTCAGAGCAGGCAAGGCTGAAGGGGCTTGATGTGCTTGTGACGGCGGACATTTTGCACAAGCAGTGGTTTGAGCATGTGAAAAACAACATTGAGGAGGAGAGCAACGGGGTATACCGTGACATAAAGGCAAAATGCAACTTCATAGTAGGCGGGGAGATAGAGGATAACCACCGGATACATCACCTATTTTACCTGCCAAGCATCGAGAGCGCGGCAGAACTCCGCACGAAATTTGAGGGGAAAGGAAGCCTTGACTGCTCGATGTGCGGCCGCCCGAAACTCCATGTGGGCGCAGAGGAATTTGCGCAAAAAGTCCACGATTGCGGCGGCATATTCGGCCCTGCGCACTCATTTACCCCATATACCGGGATTTACGCATACCATGATTCGCTCAAGGAAGCTTACGGGCAGATGCATAAACACCTCGATTTCATCGAGCTGGGCCTGAGTGCCGACACTGACCTCGCTGACCTCATAAGCGATAACCATTCATACACTTTCCTTACAAGCAGTGATGCCCATTCCCCATGGCCCCACCGGCTGGGAAGGGAATTCAACCGCATTAAAATGGCAAGACCGGATTTCAAGTCACTAAAGCGCGCACTGGAGGAGAAGGATGAGCAGCTCATCACCCTCAATGCAGGCCTCAACCCCAAGGAGGGAAAATACCACGCCACCGCATGCAATTCCTGCTTTTCCAAATACAGCATGGATGAGGCAGTAAACCTGAAATGGAAGTGCCTAAAGTGCGCAGGGCAGATAAAGCGCGGGGTGCGGGACAGGATAAATATGCTTGCCGACTCCAGACAGGGGTCACATCCAAAGTTCCGGCCAAAATACATGCACCAGCTGCCTTTGGCAGAAATAGTCCAGCAGGCACTTGGGGCAAAAAGCGCGCAGACAAAGGAAGTGCAGCAGCGCTGGCTTGCAATTGTTGAAAAATTCGGGGACGAAATCACGGCCCTTGTGGATGCAAAGGAGCAGGAACTATTGGAAGCAGATAAGGCAGTCGGGGAGAAGATAATTGCATTCAGGAACGAGCTTGTGCTCTACATCCCTGGAGGCGGGGGGCAATATGGCGTTCCGATAATATGCTCCTCAAAAGAGGAGATGGAAAAAAAGCAAAAGGAGATGCGCCGCGAGCTTGAGGGGCTCTCCGGTTTTTCAGGGCAAAGGACACTTGGGCAGTTTAGCGGCAAAAGTGATAATAATGGGTAAAGCCTAATTTTATCGATGCCAAAGAAACCCAAAAGCCAAAAAATCCGTCTGCAAGACATGAAGATATCCTTCCATAATCCTGCAGGGGAACAGACATCCCGTACAACAATATTTAAAAACCGCCACCCGGCAGAATTAGACCTTATTGAACAAAAGTTACGCCTAGGGATGCACAATTTACCGCAGGTTCAGGCGCGGGTAATCAGATGGCCTGCAGGAAAATACAGGAATCCGCGGGTGAGCAACAACGACTGGAAAGGACTTTTCCGCGCTAAAAAGAAAGGGAAATAATTTATTCCCCCAAAAAAAATTTCATCTCACATAGCTCAGGTTCGATGGCTTGTCATCAGGGTCCTCGAACTGCTTAGAAAGGTCCGCGAACGCCTTTTCTATCTCCTTTGCTTCCTGCTCCATTTTTGTCATGTCTATTTTGAAGCCAAAGCGCTTTATCAAAAGCTCAACCACTTTCTGGGCAGCGCCGGGATCGCCATAGACAAGGCGCGAATTCGTCTCGCCCATAAGGCATGAGCCTTCAATGCCCTGTTCCTTTCCAAGCCCGAGCAAAAGCCCTGCAACCCCGCTGATTAGCCCTACAGGCCTATCGCTTATTGCGCCTAGCTTTTTCCACTCTTCAAGCTTTTTTTTGCCCGTCGAAGCGACAACAACGCGCGGTTCAAAGTGCATCCTGCGATCCCCCACATTGATCCCTGCAAGCGTGCACACCTCAACAAGCCCGAGGGGCTTTAACGAATTTATGATCGCCCCCGAGAACTCGAAGTGCTCCTGCATCGAGCCAGCGCGCGAATCGAGCGCCGGCTGCACCGGACCTGAGAGGAAAATGTAGTCCTTTCCGTCAGCGGAAAAATAATGGAGCTCGTCTTTGATCAGCTCGACAAGGCCGTTTTCAGTCTGCACGCTGGGGGGGAAAAAGTCAGAATATATTTCCGCGATCTTTTCGGCCTTGAACTGCTTGAGCATGTAATCGACACAGATCTTCCCCACAAGGCCGATCCCGGGAAGCCCCGTGAAGAGCACTGCCTCGTTGAACTTTTTGCTTTTGGTGAATTTTATGGTTGTGGCCATTTTCAATCAGCCTCGACCTTTTCAAACTCGGCCTTCCCGCCCCGCCCTTTTGCCTTTGCAATTATCACGTCAGAAACTTCGCGCAAAATCTTTTCCGCAGACTTGTAATCGGCAGATGTTGTACGTATGGCATAGCGCCCTGAACCCTCATAGAATATTTCAGTGCTCTTGGCCCCTTTCTGCCGTCCTGCAATAAGGGATTCCTTCACTCCCTCAACGCCTGCAGGCCCGGGAACAGAGAGTGAAATCCTGCCGCGCACACTCTTTTTGGGCATCTCAAAGTTGCCTGCAACAAGCTCGAGCAAAGGGGCCACCCAGCGGCTTGGAACCCCCTGCGCCGCGCTCTCGCCATTTAGCAGGATCGACTGGAAAGCGTCATATAGCGAGTCATATTTTTCAAGCAAAGGGTCTGCAACCTCGCTCCATGCGACCGGTGCCGGCTCGCCCAGCTTTTGCGCAAGCAGCTCGACAAGCTTTTGGCTGCGCTTGCCCTGCTTGTACTCCTCGATCTTTTCCCTCTGGGCATTTGCGCTGACCTTTGTGAGGGATATGTCGACCTGCCGCTTGGACCTGTCAATGTTAATGACCTTGCCGGCACGTATCTGCCCTTCCTTGACAAAGTTCCTGATATTTTTTATCCAGCTTGAGCTGACATTGGAAATATGCACAAAGCCCTGCAGCCCCTCATACTCGAGCAGTTCCATGAATACCCCGTAATCGAGGACCTTGAAGATCCTGCCAATTATTATTTCGCCCGGCTCGGGAAGATTCTCAATCTTGGGGGGAACATCGTCCATTTTCAGTCAAACTCCTTTAGGACCTTGGACTTCAAAAGCACCTTTGAGGAAGTTGGCGCTGCAAGATCCCTGTTGCATTGAAGGCACTTAACCCTTGTGGAAGCGGCGCTGAATATTGTCTGCTCATTGCCGCAGCCCTGGCATTTTACACGGTAGAACTTTGTTATCGGTTTTGGTATAAGGTCATGGTTCATGATTTTACCTCCACAAGCTTTCTTGCGGACAATAATTTGGCGATCTTTAAGGGAAGCGAAACCACTGCGCCTTTCTCAAAAGGGCCGTATTCCTTCATGTCCGCCCCCACAAATGCAGGTATCTGTGAGAGAATCTGCACTGAAAGGGTATTTAAATCCTTCCCGGATTGCCCAATTGAGCTGCTGTCCGAAAAGAGCGAATCCAGAAGAGTCCCATGGCTTTTGAGCAGGGAGAGCATGCTTGATAAAAGCTCCTTTTCCTGCACTGCAAGGTGGGTTTCATCAACATCCTTCGTGCGCGAGGCGACCAAGGCCCTATTGAGCAGCTTTTTTTCGCGCAGCGAGAAAATCTCCTCAACCATCCGCCGAAGGTTTGATAAATCCCGTGATTTTGTCGAGGAAAAATCCCGCAGGGAATCAAGGTACTCGGACTTTTCCTGCAAAAGGAACAGGTGGAGGTCGTTGTAGAATTCCTGCTCGACTTCAACGAGGCGCGAGGAGTTCTTCTCAAGCCTGTGGATGCGCCTTATCTCATCATATGAAAGTGCCATTCATGCCACCTCCGCCTTATGCCTTGCCAAAAGGTAAAATGCAGCGTATTCGGGCAATGACAGGGAATCATTATTATAAGGGCCAAACCACTTGCCATTGAGGTAGAACCTTGGCGCGAGCGCATTTTTCACCAAAACTTCCTCCCCTCCCATAACAACGCACTCCTTCAAGGGATCAAATGAGCTTAACTCTTGCAGCGAAACTGTTTTTGCCTGCAGGCCGGTTGAGCCATGGATCGTGTCAGGGACGCGGATTATCTTGTATATGTCTGTTGAGGTCTGCCTGTCAACAGGCAGCTTTTGCAAATCTGCAACCGATAAGAGCAGGGGCTTCCATATCTTCTCTGCCCTGATGCCATTCATGCCAAGCAAAATCCCCCGCTCCATACCATTCATTATGGCTCGCTTTTCTTTTAATAGCTTCTCAGCGTTGCGGTAAGGCACATTTGCCATCACTGCAAGCGCCCCCGCATCATTTTGGGAAAACGCCTCTTCCACCCCTTCAAGCAGCACCCTTGCCCAGCCCTTTGCCGCCCCTCTTTTAGGGCACAGGCCCGAACCGCGCGGGAAGGAAAAGCCCAGCGGGGCAAGGCTAAGGTTTGTCCCTGTAATATAATCCAACAGCTCAAGGCGGCCGGCTTTTGAAAAGCCCTGCACGGCGTCCGAACGCACATGCACATGGAAGCCCTTGCTACCGGAAAAATTCACGCTAAGCCCTTGGGAAAATCCAAAATCCCTTTCCATAACTTTTATGAGCCGCAAGGTGAGCCGCTTTGTTTCACCCAAACACTCAGGGCACACCCACTCCTCAACCTGCGCGCCCCTGCCGCACTGCGGGCATTCAAGCAGCCTGCCCTTCCCGCCAGCGCCGCATGAGCTGCATTTCCAGCTGTCATGGGATGTCTTGCATGAAGTCATTATTTCATCGGCATCAAACTCATAAATGAGGTCTGCCCCGATAAGGCCTTTTGCATCCATCGGCCTTGCAACAGGCAGGCTGTAGCGGGCGGCAGAGCAGGAAATGTAAAATGGCGCCTTTTCACGCAAAAATGCATTGAGCGCATCAGCAGAGCAAAATGAGAGGTGGCGGCTTGAAATTTTCTTCCCGAATTCCCCTATTCCAAATTCGCGGCCGGAAATTTCCGGCACGCCCCCAATCCTTGTATTCGCGTAAAAGCGCTGCAGAAGGTTATGCAGGAAAATCTGTGCCCCCATAAAAAAGAGGAAGTGCAAAAACAGTTTAATAAAAGGACGGAAAAAAAGGTAAAAAGTCAAAGTGCATAAAACCAAAAAACATTTACTTCTTTGACTTTGACTTTTTCTTCTTTACTTTCTTTGCCATTTTCGTAAACCCCCGTGAAATATTCAAACGCGTCTGATGATTACTTTGTATATTCCGCCATATATAAAAGTAACTGAAATTTTGCGCAAAACCGGCAATGCGCGGGAAAAATCACGCAAAAAAGAACAGGAAAAATATTTTTTTATTTTTTCAGGGGCATTTTCTGATTTTTTAAAGAATTTAAAAAAAATAATTAAAGTTATGACCCCTCACTTTTCTTCCTCAACGGGCACTGCTGCCTGCGCCTTGCCACGCCCCACTTCATTTGCATAGAACTGCACGGGGTGCGAGACCGGGCAGTTTGCAACGCATAGCGCATATGAGCGCATCTTGTCGCAGCCCGGCGCGGAGTAACCATCGCCCGATCCTTTTCCGGCAATGCGGCCCACATGGTAGCGCGTTGTCGCCTCGCTGAAATTTGGCGTAGCCCTGAAGACATTCACAATCTGGTCAGGGGACATCCCTACCGAAGATAGGAATGTCGCGATCGCAAAGCGCGCGGAATGCGGGACCTTGAGGCCTGCTGCAAGGCCTGAATAGATCTTTGCCATGCATGGCGGGAATGATTCGGGCGCAACGGCGCCGAAATCGGATTTTGAATATTGCTTCCTCACCTGCGCGGAGAATTCTGAATCTAGGGCATCTGCTGCTGATTTCAGGTATGCAGGCACGTCCTTCAATTTTAATGGCAGCGAGTCGCGCAGCTCTTGCGAAACCGCCATCGAGACCAGACGGATGAACTCGGCCCTGCTAAGGATAACCCTGCCGCCCTCAACTTTCTGGTTCACAAGCTTTGCATTCACATCCTCAAGGGAGGGGCGCAGGTATGCGCAAAGGCCCACTTTTGCAAAAGCGGCACTGCCCCCGGTAAAATCGAAATCCATTTTCAGCTCTGATGCCATGTCAATCAGCACTTCATCTTTTTCTGCTGAAAGGTTCTTCGAAACTGAGGCTGCAAGCATCTGCCCAAAGAGCCTGTAGAGCTCAAGGCGGTTTATGAGGCTTACAAGGACCTTTGCAACAGGGAATGCAAGCACCTCATTTGAGAGCAGCTCTGCAGAGGTCTCAATGCGCCACAGGTACTCATGGCCGGAAAATGCGGCGGCAACCATCTTCGTGGCGCGCGAGAGCACGGGTGAAGGGATGTTTTCAAGTGTAAAGCCGGATTGCTCAACTATTTTGCGCGAAAGGGCGGAGAAAGGGTATTTTTGCGCGTAGCGCAATTCAGGAACGGAAAACATCTGCAGGCCCCACATATATAAAACTGAAAGGGATTAAAAGGGCAAATGCAGGGAAAACAGGCATGAAAATTTTAGGATTACTTTTTTGTTGTTCAAAGCAGCATGTGCGCAAGGTAGAAAACTATCTCGCTTTTGCCGATCTTATAACTTGCCTTGAGAGGGGAGTCGCTGCGCAGCTCGAGTGTCACGACTGAATCAGGCCCGGCCTCCTTCACGATATTTTGCAAATAGTTAAGAGAGTACTTGGATGTGACATCCGCCTTTGATTTCACCTTGACCCCCTTTGAGGGAGAGGAGTTCACGTTGAGCACCCCTGCAGAGCCCTTTGACTCGAGGAAAAACCTGTCCCCCTTTGTTTTTATCACGACACTTGAGCTAAAGAGCGATGCGTCCTTTAACGCCTCGCGCAAAAGCCTTGCATTGATCTCAACGCTTGCATCATAGCGCGCCTCCGGGAGCTTGAGCTCGCCATCCGAAATGTCAAGCAGCGGCAGCTTGAAGGAGCGCTCCAGTTCGCCCCTCAAATTTATGCGCAGCTCGGATTCCGAGAGGTTGATTACTGCATGGTCCTGCGGCTGGGCCCTTGAAACAATCCTGCTCAGCTCAGAGAGATTGATGCCCACATATGCGGGCTCTACTTCGAACGAATCAAATACGGAGCGGTCGATGAAGTAATCCACAAGCACAACCTGACTGGGGTCTGTGCCGCGGAAATGCACCCCCCTGTCATTGAACCTGAAATTGCCTTCAGGGATGAAGGAGGAAATTGCATCAATACTGGACTTTAGAAATGAAACGTCATTTAGTTCAATCATTTATCTCTACAGTATGGGCTACGCAACGGTTTAAATCCTTTTTCTGCCCAAAATCCATTGGTAAAAAAATGAAATTTTATATCGGATCCGACCACGCCGGCTTTCGCACAAAAGAAACGCTCAAAAAGCGCCTTGCGGGCATGAAAGTGAGGATTGTTGACATGGGCGCATTTGACGAGGAGCGTAGCGACTACCCTGATTTTGCAAAAAAGGTCTCACAGGCTGTTGTGAATGACAAGGGTTCATTTGGCCTTTTGGTCTGCGGCACAGGGATTGGGATGTGCATTGCCGCAAACAAGGTGAGGGGCGTGCGGGCTGCAAACCCGTTTGACGAGTACACGGCGGCAGTGGCGCGCGAGCACAACAGCGCAAACGTCATATGCCTCGGTGGAAGGACATACAAGGCCTCAAAAGCGCAGCGCATACTCGACGCATTCATAACATCAAAGCCCAGCAGGGAAAAGCGCCACAGGCGAAGGGTCGAAAAGATCTGCGAGATGGAACGCAGATGAGTTTTAGAAGAGCACAACCTGTTTGTTCAGGATAAATCCGGGGTTTTCCCGCAAAAAAAATCAAAGATTCCTGATCTTAAGCCAAAACTTCCTTTAAATCCCAAAAATTAATGGTGCCCTTCATGCGGGCTGGACATTTTTTTCTTCACTCCAAACTGCACGAGCATGACATTGAACGGGTATGCAACAATCAGGCCCACATTAAGCGAGATTATCAGGGAGGACCAAAAGCGCACATCAGTTAATGTTGCCCCTGCGCCCAGATAAAGGTCGGTTGATATCGCCGCAATTTCCATTGCCGCAATTGTTGCACTGTCGCTAAGGAAAGCATCCATGAAGGCATCCCTAAAACCCACCCCCTCCTGCATTAGCGGCAGGATCGTGGTCGCAAACCCCACCACGTATGCAAGTACAAACGTCCCTGTTGCAACAAGCAGGTTGTTTTTAATTGCAAGGATTCCGATAAGAACCATCACGCCGATTATTTCCCCTGTCCCGCAGCCGGAGTAGCAGTGGCAAACGGACCTAAATCCCCTTTTCCAGATGCTGTCTGCCCCGTTCTGGGCCCTGCCCGCATAATAGTATATTGCAAGCCCCAAAGGCCCCGAGAAGAGGGTTGTGAGAACCCAAACCAGCTTCATCATGGGCACAAGGGGCATGTTTTTGGAGCGCAAATCTTGGGCAAGTACAGACAGGGATAGCGCAACGAGCACGCCCCAAAGGCCAAGCGCCAAAGGGCCATTGAGTATATCAAGTGCCATTCTTCTCCCCCCATATATTATGCAATTTTAAACTTAAAAAGCGGGGCATTCCCGCAGGTAATATAATCGGGTAAGTCAGCAGGCGGCTAATTTTTCCAAAAAGGCATTTTAGTCATTTTCAATGCGCGGGGCTAAAAAGTACTGCATTTTCCCCTCGCCCAAAGAATAAGTGACCTCAACGGGCGCATTGGACTTGAAATTGAGGGTGATTTCAGTGTCAGAGGATGCCGCCTTGAGGATGCTCACAAGATAATCGAGCGGGAACATCGCGCGCGTCTCCTGCTTTGCGCGCAGGGAAACGAGTGACTTGTTGCCGTGCGAATAAACATTCTCCAAGTTGCCCTTGCTCGAGTTTGCGCGCAGCACAAAAGAGTCATTTTCAACTGAAAGGATGACATGCGTCGAGATGAGGGCCGCGTCCTTGAAGCTGTCCTGCAGCGCGTCCGCCTTCACTTTGACTTCTGAATCAAATTCTATCCTTGGCAACGGAAGGTCTGCTGAATTGAGGTCAAGGAGCGGTATCACAAAGGAGCGCTTTGAGGACCCATTGAAGATGACGGAGAGCTTTGAGCGCTCATCTGAAACGGAAAGCGTGACAGAGTCCCCGGCCTTTGCGCGCGACATTATCTGGTTGAAATAATTGAGGTCAACGCCAAGCTTTGTGGGCACGGGGCAGTCGAATTCCCTGAAAGCTTTTTTTGGCAGGAGAAAATCAACTAGCGAGATCTGCGAGGGGTCTGTGGCTTTGAGCCCGAAGCCCTTCTCATCAACAATGAATTCGGCCTCATCCACGAGCGCCGCAAGGCCGTCAACAAACTTTTTGAACTGCGTCCCATCCTCAAACAAGAGCTGCATAAAAAACACCTTCAGGTCCTTTTCTTTTCCTATTATTGAATCTATGGTAGAATTTATAAGTGTTCACCCAAAGAGGAGCCGCGGCAGGTCGTCAAATATCAGCAGCTTGATATACCCGATAAGCGGCAGATGGAACAAGTACTTGCCCTTGAGGCTTCCTGCCGGCACCGCATGCAGGTTCACGCATTGCGTGTTCGGCCTGCAGTCCTGATCGATCGTGGGGTTGTTGTCCCCGAAAGTGACAAGGTAATCACCATCGGTAGCCTTGAGTTTTAGCACAGCGCGATGGATAATATCCTGCCTTCGCAGCGATGAATAATAAACCACGATCGGGCCGCTTTTGTCAAAAGGATATTGTGCCCCTTGAATTTTCAGCGTTTTTGCGAGCAAAGAGCCCGAGGGCGTCCTCTCATAGCTGATGTCGGCAAACTCGAAAAGGTTCCTGCCGCCGACTGCAAAATCGACCTGCACCTCATCCACATCAAGGCCCGATGCTTTTGTGAGGATCACTACATCGCCGCGGTAGAGCACGGGCTCCATCGAACCCGAGTACACTATCACAAGCGGGGTAGGGCTCCCTAGCAGGAATGCAAGCACAAAATTATAGAGCACATAGGCAAAAAGAAACGCGAAGAAAAGGTAGACAATTGTTTCTATTGCCTTGTCACCTGACGGGTTGACATGAGGCATCACAAACTCATCGACATAGGTAAAAGGGTCGAGCCACCTGAGCTTGTCCTGCAAAGCTTTGCGCATAAAGAAAACTGGAACACAAAGGGTTAAAATGGAAAATGATGCTGTTGAGAGTAATTATTTGGCCATAGATTGGATTAACCCGTATTGAAGGTGCTGCCCGGAGTCTGATAATAAAGGTCAATTACCTCAAAATTTTTCCCTTTCCTTTTTAATGTGAACTTATAGCCCCATTCCCAAACAGTTAAATTATCTTTACGCGATTTCCGGTAAGCATCAACTGCAGAATTGTATAATTTACTTTCACGCGATACCTTTTCACCAACTTCGGGTATATGAGCCCACTCTTTCATGGCATATGCCCTCTTTTTCATGAATTTTACAAGAGGCGCAGGCTTTCCTTTTAACTTTCTTGACAAGAATAATCTAGGAGGCACGATAGGAATAACTCACCGCAGAATATATACTTTTGCAAAAGAAGAATTTTAACAAGAAAATGGAACTTGGCAGGAATTGCACTGCCAGGATTTAATTTTTAGCCCTTGAGGGCCTTTTTTACCTTCTTGTCAAAATCGTCAAGGTCCGCCTCTATTTCCTTTGCAGCGTCATCAAGGACCTTCTTTGGGCTCTTGCCCGAAGTTTTCAGCACAAATTTTGCGCCGGTGTCTGTCGGATGGTCAAGGATGTATGAAACATACTCTACATCGCTGTTTTCAAGGAGCTTTTGCTTGAGGAGGTTTGAGAATGTATGGCGGTCCCCCTCCATCCGAAATTCTGCAAAATCCTTGCCGCTTTTGATAACCTCTATTTTCACCTTTTTCACCTCAGTAAATACTCGCTTGATATTTTCCGCTCTTCAGTGTCGCCGCTTGTAGGGTCGCGCAGCCTGCCATCAATCAAATGCAATGGCTTGCGTGTCCTTATGCCAAATGCCTTAATTACCCCAAGCTCGGGGGATTTTGTCTCAAGCTCAACGCCATAAGGGGTGACATCAATTACCCTTGCCCTGATGATATCGCCAATGCGATACATCTCCTCCGTGCTGTTGACATAGCTGCTTGCAATGTTGAACACTGCAAGCGAGGCATTGCGGTCATGAACGGTTCTCCTCTCCCCGTCCTTTTCCGCACTCTTGAGCTCCACCAGCACTGCGTGCTGCTTTACAAGGGTGACAATGCCGGTAACAGTGCAGCCGCGGTCAAGGATTTTGACCTGCCTTGCGGCCCTCGCCACATTTGCCTCATGGGCAGCCGCATTGAGCTCTTTAAAGCCCACGGAATCAGAAAGCACCTTGCCGTCAGATTCGTATGCATGCAGCCCTGCAACAAACTCCTCTTCAATGCCCAGCACCGTGCCGGGAAACACCACTTCTTTAACCAACAAAATACACCTCAAAACCAGTCCTTCGAATGATTACTTTTTCCCCAGAAATGTATTTAAACCACTATGGCGCTTTTGAATAGATGGTCCTAGAAGATATCCCGACCCTGCAGGGAGCCCATAAACACCCTGTTTCGCTCTTTTTCATAGCTTTTATCGTGACCAGCGCATGCATGATCGTTGCATTCCAGACATTTCCCGATAACACGTCCGTGCTCACGCTCGCATTTGTCGCCGTTGCATTCATGCCTATAATGCACGCCCTTTTCATACAGGAAGAGCAAAAGGAGGTTGATGAGGACGACATGCCGTTTGCATTCATTGCAACGCACTTTGAAGTCATACACATTTACGGCTGGATCTTTGTAGGGCTGATTGCAACTTACGCATTCTGGTATGCGGTGCTGCCTGCGACAAGCGAAGGCTGCAGCGGCATAAGCTGCGTCCTCCCCTCAAAGGATACGCTCTTCCGCGAGCAGAATAAGGTTTACACCGGAATTACGGGCAAAGCCGCAGGGCAGCTCACTGCAAATGCGGTGGGGAGCACGGAATGCTTTGATGAAAAGACAAAATCATTCGAGGGGTGTTTCCAGCTCATATTCAACAACAACATGTGGGTCATGGTCCTTGCAATAATATTCTCTTTTGTATGGGGGGCGGGGGCGCTGTTCCTGCTGGGGTGGAACGCATCGGTGATCGGGCTTTTTATCGGCAGCGAGATATTGTCAAAAAGCCTCGAGGCAGGAGTTATAAGGGCCATTGGATACCTCCCACACGGCCTGCCCGAGATCATGGCATACTTTGTGGCATCCATTGCAGGCGGGATGATTTCAGCCACAATTTCCAAAAGGAAATTTGCGCACCATGAGCTGCGGATCGTGGCAATTGACAGCGTGCTGCTGCTCCTGCTTGCCACGATCACACTTGTTATTGGAGCGTTCATCGAAACCGCCACGATATTCAACTACTGGGAAGCGGCCCTTGGGGGGATTGTTGCATTCATGGCACTCTACACCGTGCTCTATGTGCCATCGGTGAGGTACCGCGTCAACAGGCTGCGGGAGGCATAATCAGCCACAGGCACCAGGTCGTGCAATCGGCCAGCATTTTTTACCGTTCAGTTTTAATGAACATATGTTCAATAATAATAAACAGTGGTGGCATGGACCTGCTCGCAAGCATAGTCAATTCAGCGGCGAAAGCCAGATTGCTCCCCAAGCTGCTGGAACGCAGGGGGGCAGAATTTTCCGTTTCTGACCTCGGCAGGCTCGCGGGGATATCAAAAGCCAGAGCATCAAATATCTCCGCTCAATGGGAAGAGTGCGGGCTGGTACAGTCCAGGCAGCACGGCAGGAACAAGCTTATTTCGCTCAACAGGAACTTCTACATGCTGCCCGAGCTGAAGAGGATCTGCGAGAAGAGCAAAAACCCGCAAAAGCAGCTCCTCAAAGAGCTTGAATCCATGCCTAGCCTCAGGAACAGGAAAATAAGGGCAGTGGCGGTATTCGGCTCACGGGCACGCGGAAACTTCAGGAAGTCCTCGGATTTCGATGTCCTGGCGGCACTAGATGACCGTAATGATGAGGTCGAGGAGAGAATCATTGAAGGATTTGCGCGTGCAACGGAAAAGACCGGGGTGCGCTTCTCTGCAGTGCTTCTTGACAGGGATGAGATAAAGCAAAGGATCCGTGAGGGTGACCAGTTCATCAGGAATATCCTGCGGGAGGGAAAAATAGTCAGGGGAAGTGAATGGCTTGAGCACATATCAGCAGCACCTTGACCTTGCAAGCGAGAGGTTTTGGGCAGCGGAGGAACAGTACAACAGGGAAAAATTCCACACCGCAGCCCACCTGTTCATAAACGCGGCCATCAACTACCACAATGCGCTTTGCCAGAAATTCCTGAGCCGAATCCCGAGCCACAAGGCCCACTCAGACACAAGCTATTTCCCCGAGCTCAGGCAGTTCTTGGGAAATGACTTGCAGAAATACCGGGATGCATACGAGTTCCTTATCACTTATAAAAGCCAGGCCGATTACGGCGTGGGACTATCTGCAGGAATTGCAAAGCAGATCTACAGGCGGGCGCAAACAATAAAGGAAATTGCCGGGAGCCTCCTTTAAAATAGCACGTCCATCTTCCTGCAGTTCACCTCAGGCTCACAAATGACTCGAGCACCATCATCGAGAAAATCGAGAGCAGCCCCGCCGCGCCCAGAGAATTTGCGCCGATCAGGCCGGGCGAGAGCGACTCGCCAAAGAGCAGCACGGCCATGTATGCCGCGCCAAGGTAGAGGCCATATACAACCTGCTTTAGCAATGCCATTTTTCGCCACCAGCCCATCATCGCCTGAAAAAGCATTATCTGAAAATGAAGTTTATGCAAAAAAGCACTGAGTAAAACCCCGCGACATCGGCAAGGGCTGTGTGCCTGCCAAAAAGCCCGGGGTCAAGGATAAAGAGCTGCACAAGGCACATGAGCGCAAAGAATAGGAACGGACTTGCGGCAAACCCCGCAATACCCCAAATGCCGCCAAAAGCCCTGAAAGCCCAGATAGAACGAAAAGAGGATGAAATTATAGAACAGGTTTTTTCCTTTAAAGAGGACATGGCTGGCCAGAAGGAATGCAAAAGCGCCGCTCAAAGAGATCGCAAAATCGGTCCGGCTCTCAAAGGAAGCGGTGCTCTACAGGATGCGCAGCCTTGAGAAGGCAGGAATCATTGAAGGGTACAACACCATTGTGAACTTTACAAAGCTGGGGTTCACGGGCTTTGCGGTGTTTTGCAGGTTTGAAGGGATCGGCGAGGAAAAAAAGCGCGGGATAATTGAGCGCCTTGTTGATTTCCCGCAGGTATACTGGGTGGGCCTTTGCGGCGGGCGCTTTGACATATCATTTGGCATTCTTTGCAAAAGCGTCTTTGAATTCAACAACCTCTATTATAAGTTCTGCAACGAATACAGCGAACATATCGCCGAAACCGCAATCGCGATCCGCACTGAGCTTTGGCAGAACACGCGCAATTACCTGATATCAGACAGCAAGGCAAGGGAGATGCCGAGCTTTTTTTTCGGCAAGGAGCCGGAAATAGAAAAAATTGACAGCATGGACAGCGATATCCTGAGCATCATTTCGGTGAACGCAAGGATGCCCGTCACCGAGATATCAGGCATACTCAATAAGCCTCTGCAAGCACGGTCTCTGTGCGGATAAAAAAGCTTGAGGAGCGCGGGATAATACAGACATATGACAGCATGGTTGCGGTGCAGCGCTTTGGCATTGAAAGCTACCGGCTCCTTCTTACATTAAGCAAGATGGACGGGAAAGTGAGGAAAAGGGTTTTCAGCTACGCAAACGAGAACCCGCGGATATGGCTTGCGGCTGAAACCGTCGGCAGCTGGAATTTTGAATTGGTTTTTGAGGTTGAAAACCATGCAGAGCTTGAAAGGGAGCTGGCGCAGCTGCGGGGCATGCTCGGGGGCATGATCAGCAGGATGGAAATCCTCATAATGTTCAGCGAGGACTATTACTTCAACTCATGGCCGTTTAAAAAAAGCGGGCAGCACAGGGAAACTCAAGCCAGAAATCAATACAGGGGCTAAAACCCCTAAAAGAATAAATATTATTTTTTCTTCCCATCTTTGCCCGCAAGCGCCTTTACTACAGGCTCATACCTTTTCATCAAATCCTCAAGCTCATCGGGGCCAAGGCTTTGCCTTCCCGTGAGGGCTTTTGCAAGGTTTGTCAGCTCCATGGGGAAAATGATCTTTGTGCTCTTCCCCTCCCCGAGCTTTTCGAGCGCGCGGATGTAATAGTAAGCCAAAACCTTGTCATTGAGCTGCTGCGCCGCCTCCTTTACCGCAAGGATCTCCGCCTGCTGGGCCTGCGCATTCTCGAGGCGCGCAAGCCTTTTTTGCACCGCAGCCTTCTGCTCATGCATGGCGTCAAGCACTGCCTTGGGGATCTGGATGTCCTGTATCACGACATTTTCAACCCCTACCCCCCAGCTGGTGGCGAGCTTTTCAAGCTCCTTTTTGAGGCTCTTGTCAAGCTCATCGATTTTGTAAATCAGCTCGCTGAGCTCAAGCTTGCCGCTCTCGGCCCTGATCTGGGCCATGACAAAGGTCTCCACCGCCTTGACGTAATCTTCAACCTGCGTGACGCTGTTTATTACAGAAGCGTTGTCCTTGCGCACATGGATGTAGGCCGCAGCATCCACCATGACCTCAATATTATCCTTAGTGACAACATCCTGCTTTGGGATATCAATCGTCTGCGTGCGCAGTTCCACAACCTCATGCGTTTCAAAAGGAGGGAATACGATTGCCCATCCGGGGCCGCCCACCCGGTTAACCTTTCCAAACCTGAAAATCACGGCCCTCTTATATTCCTTTAGCTGGAGCAGGTAGTCATACCTTGAAACAAGGTAGAAAAAAACAAGGATGAAAAGGAAGAATGCCACCACAAGAGGATTATTCAAAATTGCCTGGGCGCTGCGGAACACGACAATTGCGCTAAGGGCAAGGAAAACAACAAGGACCACAAAAAGCGAGCGCTTGAATTCATTGTCTTTTCCGGCGGAATGGGGGCCATGGGATTCGTGGTCGGACAAGCTTATCCCTGCATTAAGTGGATTTACTTCCTATAAGGAATTATTTAAATAATAAGACAAACCCTATATAAATAAGCTTTGGGACCCAAATAGTGAGAAGATGAACAAGCCTGAAAATATACTGGTTGTCTGCATAGACAGGGACAATGACCTTGGAAAGAAAGCAAACGTAATGGGCCCTGTGGTGGGAAAGGATGCGTGCATCAAAGCCGCTGCAAAGCTTGCGCTTGCCGACCCGACCGATTCTGATTCCAACAGCATCTTTGGCGCAGTGAAAAAGTTCGAGGAAGTCTCAAAGAGCGTGAATGCCCAGGTCGCAATCCTTACAGGCATCGGCAAAAGCGGCTTTGAATCCGACAGGAAAATCGCATCGCAGCTCGAAGCCGTGCTCGAAAAATTCCCCGCAACAGGGTTTGTGCTTGTAACTGACGGAGCCGAGGATGATCAGGTGATGCCGATCCTGCAGAGCAGCGCTCCGGTGGTCTCCAAGGAGACAATCATAGTCAAGCAGGCATCGGAAGTCGAGAGCACATATTACACCATCAAGAACGCGCTCCAGGACCCTGATTTCGCGCGCACTTTCGTGCTGGTCCCGGGGATCGTCATCCTTTTGGGCGGCATACTTGCATTCATGGGCCAAGAGGACCTGTTTTTCCGCAGCATGCTATTTACAGTAGGGGCATACCTTGTGCTCAAGGGGACAGGATTGGAGCAAAAAATCGTCTCGATGATAAGGAGCCTGAGTAACAGCCTGTCATTGCAGCGCGTGAGCTTCCCGTTCTACCTCATGACAATACTGCTTTTTGTCTTTGGCCTCTGGTCATCACTATCGGCATTCAACTCCCTTGATGCATCGCTTGTTGAAAGGGCGTCAGGCGCAGTGAGCCAGCTGTTTTTGTTCCTCGCGCTCACCGCAACAGCATTCATAATAGGGAAGAGCGTTGATGCAATACAGCTCAAGAAGGCATATTACCTGCGCAAGTACTTCATTTCAGGCTCAGCGGTGATAGTGCTCTGGATATTACTTGACTCGGGGCGGCAGGTCATTGTGGGCGAACCCCACGCAGACCTCATCTGGTTTGGCATCAACGCATTTGCAGGATTCATCTTCGCCCTGATCGCATTCAAGATATCGCAGGTGCTTGATTTGCGAAAAAAAATCACGCGCATCCTTGTCGGATTGCCTGTTTACAGCAGGGACGGCCAGTGGATCGGCTCGGTCGAATCAATCGTGCCAAAAGAGAGCGTCGAGTTCAAGAACAGGCTCACAAACAAGACCGCAAAGCTGCGGCAGGGAGAATTCGAACTCGCGGAAGGAAGGATAATACTCACGTGAAGATAAGAGCGGCATTGGCAAAAGTATTTATTAGCCAATAATCCTCATTCTCTAGCTGGTCGAAATGCCGCTGCTGTTCCCGAAAACTTATGCTGAATATTCTAAGAGACTGAGGCCAAGAATTATCCACAGCGGCCAGAGGGCGACTGCGTACCGGTTGTGGGGGATAGCTGACCCAAAAAGGAAAATAAAAGCAAGGAATAATGAGCTCAACGGAAAAGTGGCGCGGATAGGAAGCCTCGAACCAAAAAGGGGGCAGCAGCCTGAAAAGATCATGTTCTGGCAGTTCAAGGTCGCCCATGCGCTTTACCCGAAAAATTTTCCAAATATAGGATACGCTCGCGTGGCACACCCCAATGACATCCATTTTGGCGGAGTCCTCATATCAGATTATGTGCAGCTGGATAACAGATCGCAAAGAGTGTTGCGAAACGCACGCGACCTGCTGGACCCCGACCCAAAAGTAAATGAATTTTTCCTAAGCCGCACATGGAAAAACCATGAGCGAAGAGTGGAAAAGGAGGCAGAGCCACTGGCTGAAGAAATGAAGAAACAGGGAATAGCCGTGAACTACAACCCGCACAACGTATTTTTTGACATTGAGGGCAACCCGGTTTTCTTTGATATAATGACCATAGACACGCTTCTGCTTTCAGAAGAACTTCTGCAAGACAAAAGCGAAAGGGCAGCGAAAGCCCTATCCAATTGCAGTAATTTGGGCAGGGTTAGAATGGAATATGTAAAGCACCTTAACCGCAAAGGGTAAAAAGAAGTGAAACAATTTATAGCGGATTCACGGCACCGCCAAGGTCGCGCAGCGAATCTCCCCCTGCTATCTCATCTCCTGAGCCGCTCATAATCTTTTCTGGAAATTTCAGCCTGTTTCAGTATTTCCCTGAGCAGCCCGATTGTAAGGTCTTCATTCCCATGGACCGGGACAACAGTCCTCCTGCCGTCAGGATGGACAAGCCTCACATGGCTGCCGACCTGATGCACAGCTGAAAAACCGAGCTTTCCGAGCAGCTTGCACATCTCTTTTCCGGAAATCTGGACAAGGCGGGACATTCAATCAGACCCTTATTTCGACATTCTGCACGCCAACGAATTTGGAGGTGCTGGGCTCAAGGTCATCGGCCTCAAGGCAAACCCGGATAGCCTCTTTTATCCGCTCCATGACCTGCGCAACTGTTTTTCCCTGGGTATGGCAGCCCTGTATATCAGGCACTTTTGCAACATACCAGCCATTGCTGTCCTGCTCTATCAGGACCAAAAAGTTGTATGCTTTTTTTTTCTGCATAAAAACACTTTCGCCCTAAGAGCATTATAAACATATCTGCATTCCGAATGGTTCGGCAACCCGATTTGCGAAAGTATTTATTTGGCAAAGGGCTATTTTTCATCGCAAGACAGCACATGGACTCTATCCAAAAAATTTTCCCAAAGTAGGTTATGCTCGGGCACATACTCCATCTGACACAGCATTCGGCGGGATCTTGATCTCTGACTTTGCCCGATTGGACAGGCTTTCCGGAGCCATAATCAAAAAAATAAGGCACGCTGATCCGACAATAATTGCTAAAGTGTTAAAGAGCAGGCTGTTTGCAAAACACGAAAAGCGATTAGTGGAAGCTGCCTGCCCAATAATGTTTAAACTTTGGGAGCGCGGCATTGAAGTAAAGAACAATCCCCTGAACATCTTTTTTGACATCGAAAGGTAAGCGGCGACGGGCACTACTGTTTCACAGCGGGTTCACGGCACCGCCAAGGTCGCGCAGCGAATCAAGCCCGCCACTCATGAGCTTTTTGAGGTTTGAGAGCAGCTTCACCTTGCGATCGCCCTTTACAAAAGCCGTCTCGAGGACTTCTGCAATGTTTTTCACGGGGATCACCTTGATCTTTTTGAGCTGGTCGTCATTTATCACGACATCGCGCAAATTCGAGAAAGGGATTATGACTTCAGTAAAGCCTGCGGCAATAGCCGCGCTGACCTTCGCGCTAACCCCGCCTACAGGGAGCACTTCCCCGCGTACACTTAATGATCCTGTCATTGCAAGGTTCTGCTTGACGGGGATGTTTTCAAGCGCCGAAACCACCGCGGTCGCGACGCTCACTGAAGCGGAGTCCCCTTCAACGCCGCTATATGACTGCAGGAACTGGATGTGCAAATCGTGCCTTGAAATGTCCTTTCCTGAAAGCTTCTTTATTATCGCAGAAACATTCTGCACGGCTTCCTTTGCGATCTCCCCGAGCTTCCCTGTAGCAATGAGCTTGCCCTCTGCACTTGACTGCGCGGGCGCGATCTCCGCTTCGATCGGCATTATCAGGCCCGCATCGCCATCTGCCATCACCGCAAGGCCATTCACGCGCCCCACTGCGGCGCCTTCGTGCAGATACACATCATAATCCTTCTTCTCATCAATGATCTTGCCAACCATCTGCTGCTCCAATGTTTTTGCAGTCATCTTCGCTTCCAAAACATCCTGCCTCAAAACATGAGGGTGGTTCTTCTCCTTTGCAATGTCGCCTGCGGCGCGCACAAGGCCGCCGAGGTCGCGCAGCTTTAATGTCAGCTTGTTTTTCCTTCCCGAGCGGCGCCTTGCCTCAAAAATGATTTCCTTGACGGCATCGATCGAGAACTGCGGGATCTTGCCGTCATTTTTTATCTCCTGCGCGACGAACTGCACTATCTTGTTGCGGTTCTCCTCATTGTCTTCCATGTCAAGGTTCATGTAAATCTCATAGCCATAGCCGCGTATCCTGCTGCGAAGCGCGGGGTGTACCTTTTCAAGATCCTCATAATTCCCCGCAGCCACCAAGACAAAATCGCACGGAATCGGGTCGGTGCGCGTCATTGCCCCCGAACTCATCTCGCTCTGGCCTGTTATTGCATATTTTTTTTCCTGCATTGCAGTAAGGAGCTCCTGCTGGCTCTTCATGGAAAGCGTGGCAATTTCATCGATGAACAAAACGCCGCCTGAAGCGCGGTGGATCATGCCCGGCTCAACACGAAGATGGGGAGGGGTGCCAAGGCCGCCGGATTGCAAGGGATCGTGACGAACGTCACCAAGAAGCGCTCCTGCGCGCGCCCCTGTTGCCTCAAAGAAGGGCGCAATCTTTTTCCCCGCATTGTTCACAAGCAGCTTTGGGGTGACAACCCCGCCCTTCATGCGCATCTGGCTTCCGAGGGCAAAGCCCACCATCAAAAAGCCGCCAAGGATCAAAGTTGCCGCATAAACCACATCGGGAATGAACTTGAGGGTCCAGAGCACATAGCTCAAAATGAACCAGCCAAGCGGGAGAAGAAGGCTGATAAGGCGCATATTGTCATCTTGCGCCCTGCCCTCAAAGCGTGACTGCTCGATAAGCTTCATCCCGTCCCCTGATTTTGTTGTCTTCACCAAAGGGTTGTTCGGGTCATCGTCATTTGGAAAAATAAGGATATCGACAAGGCGCTGCACGGGCATGATCTCGGACATTGCCTTTGCAAGCATCGATTTTCCGGTACCCGGAAGGCCTACCAAAAGCACATTCCTGCGCTGGATTGCGGCCTTGCGGATGAGTTCAACGCTCCTCTCCTGCCCCACTATCTGCTCGAGCAAAAGCTTTGGCACCGGGACCTCCTTTGTGGAAGCGAGCCTGAGAAAATCAGTGATGGCCATAATATACTAAACAGGAAGAAAGCAATTAAATGTATGTATCAGGAGTGTTAATTGGCTAAGGAAAACAAAAGGCGGAAACGAAATGTTAAATAGGCAGCACTTCCCAATTATGTGAATGGGCTTCAATGAAAACTGGGCAATAAAGCTCACAGCCATGATGGCCGGCATTTTTTTCCTGCAAATGCTCTTCCCCGTGGTTACGGACCTATTTGTCCTCGATGCAACCAACATCCTCTATCGGCCCTGGACGATTGTGACAAGCATATTCCTCCACGCTGACCTGACACACATCCTCTTCAACGGCTTTGCACTCGTGCTCTTCGGCTCGATCCTTGAAAACATCATCGGGAGCAGGAAATTCCTCATTTACTTCTTCGTCACAGGGATTGCCGCATCCATTGTTTTTATCCTTGGCATCCCGATCATCCAGGCGGTGCAGGGCGAATCGGCAACAGCCGCACTGGGCGCATCAGGGGCAATATTCGGGGTTATGGGAATCCTTGCCGTGCTGCGGCCCAACATGATAATCTATTTGGGCTTTTTCCCCGTACCCATGTGGCTTGCCGCAATAATCTGGGCAGGGCAGGATTTCCTGGGGATTTTCATCCCGGACAATATTGCAAACTTTGCCCACCTCGGGGGGCTTTTCCTCGGGATAATAATCGGCCTTTCCCTCACAGGCGGAAAAATTGAGATCGGGAGGAAAAAATCAAGTGCAAATGTGCTGAGCGAGGAAGAGATCTCAAGCTGGGAACGGGAAAGGCTCTGAAGGGGCGCATCTTAATGTGCAGCCTGCCGCTGGCACATTTTTATTCCCTACCCCCTTTATTACTTTCATGAGCGATTCGATAAAAATAGTTTTTCTGGGAACCAGCGCGAGCGTCCCCACAAAGGAGAGGAACCTCTCAAGCATAGCATTGCGCTATGGGGGGGAATGGCTCTTGTTCGATGCGCCCGAAGGCACGCAGAGGCAGATGATGAAGGCAAGGACGAGCTACCTCAAGATCAACCACCTTTTCATCTCACATTTCCACGCAGACCATTTTTTGGGCCTTGCAGGGCTTCTTGCGACAATGAACATCCACGGCCGCGACTGGCCGCTTACAATATATGGCCCAAAAGGCATAGCGCAAGCCGTCAGGACCTCGCTTGACCTTGCAATGCTCGCCCCGGGTTTTGAGATAAGGTGCGTGCAGGCAAGGAAAGGGACAGTGCTTGAGCATGAGAAATTTTCAATCGAGGCCGTGCCGCTTGACCATGAAGTCGAATGCTTTGGGTATGTTTTCAGGGAAAATGACAAGCCGGGTGAATTCAACCGCGCGAAGGCACTTGAGCTGGGGATACCCATCGGGCCGATGTTTAGCGAGCTGCAGAAAGGGAGAAAAGTGAAGGTTGACGGCAGGACAATAAAGCCGGAAGATGTCATTGACCGCTCGAAGGGAAGGGCGGGAAGGAAAGTGGCCATCATTTTCGACACGCTCCCCTCAAGGGATTACTACAAGGCGGTTGAAGGCGCGGATATCCTCATACATGAATCGTCATTCCTTGAGGACATGAAAGCGCGCGCAAAAGAGACAATGCACTCGACCGCGCTCGATGCGGCAAAGGTCGCAAAGGAAACGGGGTGCAAAAAGCTCGTGCTCTTCCACCTGAGCGCGCGGCACAAGGAGGACGAAAGGTTCGAGAACGAGGCGCGGTCGGAATTTGGCAATGTCGTTGTGGCGAAGGACCTGCTGGAAATCGATTTGTAGGAGCGTTCAGCATGGCAGCGCCCATTAACTTCAAGATATGCTATTTATAACTCAAAGGACTGCAGCCGCATAGCTGTTTTGCCGCAGATCAATTAATTGCATATTATATTCAGCCCCAATAAAGGGGGGCTGTTTTCGGCGTATAATGTCAAGTACAGGAAAATTGGAGCAAGGGACGGGAAGCTTACCTGAAAGCACAATGCGGAGAAACTCCATGCATTGCTTTTTTTGATAGGGGGGCGCTGGCCCGGAAAGTGTATATTGGCAAAGAGCAGAAAGCGGAGCTTGCAGGAAACGCCAGGGGCATACCTGCCAAAACACGGCATGGAAAACCCAAAGCATAAAATTTTATTATAAAGGCGGCATATTCAATTGTCTTTATGCAGGCAGTCATTTTGTGTGCGGGAAGCGGGATAAGGCTGCGGCCTATCACCGATACGATACCAAAATGCATGGCGGAGCTAAAGGGCAGGCCCATGCTTGAGCGCGTGCTCGAGCACATCATCAATGCAGGCATTGACGAGGTCCACCTTATCGTAGGTTACAAGAGGGAAATAATCGAGGACCATTTCGGCCCCGAGTTCAACGGAACAAAGCTCAATTATTTTGTCCAGCAGGAGCCAAAAGGCACTGCGCACGCAGTGAGCCTGTGCAAAGATTACATCAAGGGCCAGTTCCTCATAGCAAATGCGGACGTGCTTGCAAGCAAAAATGATTACAGGTCAATTGCAAGGAGTGATGCAAGCGAGGAATTTGACGGCCTGCTGCTCGCGCGCAAAGTGGATGACCCGTGGAGGTTTGGAGTGCTGAAAACCGACAACGGGGCGGTCACTGACATTGTGGAAAAGCCAAACCCGGGCAAAGAGCCAAGCAACCTCATCAATGCGGGGATTTACAGGTTCAGGAAAGATTTCATGGACGCGGTGATGCAGACCAAGATATCTGCGCGCGGGGAATATGAGATAGTCGATTCAATAAGGAACTACATCGCAACGGGAAAGCGTGTCGAGTACAAGGCGATGCAGGACATATGCATTGACATAGCAAGCGTTGAGGACCTCAAAGCTGCAAACGAGATGCCTGAACTGCAATTCCCCAAACCTGAATAAAGTAACCGTAATTTACAGGAAATTGATGCGGATTTTCAAGGAGTCCGGAATACCTGCCCGGGCTTGAGTATCACAGGCACTGTCTTGAGTATGCTCTTTTCTATCCGGCTCTTGAAATCGTTCGGGTCGACTGCTATCTGCTCAAAGGAATTATAGTGCATGGGGATGACAAACTTGGGTTTCATGGTCTTTGTGGCACGCACCGCATCGATCACATCCATCGTGGAGCTGCCCCCTATAGGCAGGATTGCGACATCGCTCTTTATCTCGGAAAACGAATCCATGAGCGCCGTGTTGCCGGCAAAAAAGAGCGACTCTCCATCCTTTGAAAAGCAGAAACCCAGAGGATAGAATGAATTGGGATAATGCGCGCCCTTCACTGAAATGTTCACGCCCCGCAGGATAAAATTTTCCCCGACCTTTACTGCATGCTTGAGGCTTGAGGGGATTTTCAGCTCATTGAGCACGGACTCGTGGGCAACAACCATTGCATTATCGCGCGCTGCTATCAGCTCGACGAACTTCCTGTCAAAATGGTCAAAGTGCTCATTGCTCACGCAGATGAAATCCACCTTGTTGATCTTCCCCATCTCAGCCGGGCACCTCATGTTCAGCCTCACGCTGCACTCCCCCGCTGGCACTTCCAGGAACGGGTCGAGCAGGAAACTCACATTGGAAAAAGAAACTTTGAAAAAAGAATGCCAGACAAACTGAATCTTCATGGTTCCACTAGAGATAGAAGATGGCGGGAATATATTAATGTTAGTGCCATTGATCAGGCCGGCACCAGAAAGGGACAAACCAAAGCATTTAATTTAATTAGCGGATAAGTAATTACATGTTTATGAAAAAGGGGCTTGTGGTAATTGCGCTGCTTTGCATCTGCATCAGCGTGCAGGCCATAAAAGTGCAGGGCGTTGACATTACGGTCAGAATCGATTCGCAGGGGAATGCCGTTGTGGCGGAGAACTATGCGCTGCAGTTCTCAAGCCCCTTTGAATTTGAGGATTTCAAAAATACGGTGCGCGACAACTCCGCAAGCCTTTTTGCATGGCAGGCAGACTACGATTTTTTCTACCCGCATTTTGCAGGCATTTCAGGCAACAACCTGAGCTCCTCAAGCATCACATTTGACGAGGCATCGAAGGTGCTCTCCTTGGAATACAGCCTTGCCGACAGGTTTGCGCGGCTTGTAAAACAGGAACAGAGGACCGATGTCTACAAAGTCGAGGACAACCGCTGGGCGGCATTCAACGAGAGCGGGATCATAGTCATACCTGAGAACACGGCGATAAGGATCATTGTCCCGCAGAATGCGCAGATAAATTCGCAGTTGCTGCCGGAAAAAGTGCAGCTTGTGAACAACTCGCAAGCGCTCCTGCGCGGGCTACAGAGCAACTCCATAACAATACAATACAGCATTTTCAAGCCCATTGCAAGCAACAACCTCATTCCCGGCATTGCCGACATCTACCTCGCGATACCTATTCTTGCCTTAGCACTTGTTGCAATTTATGTGAGAAGGGAAAAAATCGAAAAGCAGATTGAGGACTACCTTGTAAAGCACTCCGAGATAAAGTCAAGGCCTCAGGAAGAGGACTTTGTGCTCGAGATTGAGAAGTGACGTCACAATCCCGTCAACGGAAATGAAGCCAACCACTACCAACGACTAAAGCCGTTGGCCTGCTTCGGGTTGGTGAAATTCATGGATTAATGGTAAACCTTGAAAAATACCGTAAAACGACCCGCCCCTAAAAGNNCGGGCGTTCTTGAAGTGCACACGCTAGGCACAGCACACAACGCCGCCACCAGCAATTCATCACCCGCCTAAAGGCAAGTGCGTTCTTGCCAACGGCGTTGTAAAAATTTCAGGGTTTGCGACTTGCAGGCCGTGAAAATTCCGCCGAATTGTTTTGCTTGGCCGGCGTAAATGGCAGGGCACAAAAATCCAATCAATTCAAAGGCAGGATAGAAATTATTCCTGCCCTTTAAACGACCTGTGCCCTTTTATCTTCCTGTGCATCACGCCCCTGAATTCCACCCCTATTTTTTTGAGGACGTTTTGCACGCTGTAATCGTCAGTGAGCACGATGAATTTTTCCCTGCGCGAATGGAACTCCGCCGCAAGGGCAATAAGGGAAATATCATTGCCCCCAAGCCTTGTGCCGGACTGCTCTGCTTTCTCCATTGTGATCTCTATGGAAACAGGGCAGGGATCCGTTATTATGAGAGCGCCCTGCGCGATGCCGCTTTGGGCAAGGATGCGGCTGCGCACATCCCTCCACTCCGAGAGCACCCCTGAAGTGGTGTAATACCTGTCCCCCTCCTCAAAGCGGAAGGATTCATTGTTGAGCAGGGCAGCGGCGTCAAGGATGTAGATCATAGGGAAGTACATGCATCCAAGGCTTTTAATTTTATTGATAGTATAATATCTCGTGATTATATGGACCTGAAGGCGGTTGTGGCTTCCCTGAGCGAGATTGAAAGGAAAACGCTGCTCTGCATCGATGCCACGCCAAAGGCGGCAGAAGGGCTGGCAGCAGCCTGCGGCCTCAACATTGATTCTGTGAGGAGGGCATGCTCATGGCTTTCTGAAAAGGGACTTGCAAAAACCGAGGAAGTAAAAGAGACAAAAATTGTGCTGACAAAAGAGGGCGAAGGGGCGTTTACATACGGGCTTGCTGAAAGAAGGATGCTAAATATGCTTTCCGAAAAGGGGAAAATGGGTTTTAAGGAACTGCAGCAGGCGGGAAATTTCACGCAGCAGGAATTCAACATCGCTTTAGGCATCAACAAGCGCAGGGCGTTTGTGGCCATATTTCGCGGCACCCGGCCTGAAATAGGGCTCAGTGAAGTGGGAAAGGATTTCATCAAGGGCAAAAGCGAAGAGGAAGAGGCTATTGCGGAAATTGCCCAAAGCGGGGGGACGCAAAAAGGACAGGCCTTGCAGGCGCTAAAAGAGCGCGGCCTTGCAGAGGAAAAGGAGGATGTGCAAAGGCTTGTTTCAATCACGCCTGAGGGCGGGCAGGCAAGGCGGATAAAGGAATTCTCAGGCCAGCGCCACTACAACATATTAAACCCCGTGCCACCCATGTACATCGGCAAAAAGCAGCCTTACATCCAGTTCCTCAATATCATCCGCAGAAAGCTCACGGAGCTGGGTTTTAAGGAGATGGAAGCTCCGCTCATTGTGCACGAATTCTACAATTTCGACGTTCTCTTCCAGCCCCAAAACCACCCTGCACGCACATGGACAGACACTTACCAGCTCAAAAACCCCTCAAGAGGGACATTGCATGACAAAAAAGCCGTGAATGCGGTGAAGGCCGCGCATGAAACGGGAGGGGTATCGGCATCCTGTGGCTGGAGGTACAACTGGCTTGAGGAAATCGCTTCAAAGCTCATGCCCACCGCCCACGGGACAGCGCACAGCGCGCGGCAGCTCACTAAAGGGGTGGAGATGCCGGGCAAGTACTTTGCAATAGCGCGCTGCTTTAGGCCTGATGTCCTTGATGCAACACATTTGATAGAATTCAACCAGACCGAAGGGTTCATTGCGGGCGAAGACCTCAATTTCACGCACCTTTTAGGCGTGCTTGAGCAGTTTGCCCGCGAGATTGCAGGAGCCAAGGAAGTGAAGTTCCTGCCGGATTACTACCCTTTCACAGAGCCCTCGGTGCAGCTCTCCGCAAAGCACCCAAGCCTTGGGTGGGTTGAGCTCGGGGGCGCAGGGATGTTCCGCCCTGAAATACTTGAGAACCTTGGCATAAAAGGGCAGGCAATTGCATGGGGGATAGGCGTTGACAGGCTTGCAATGTTCAAGCTTGGGATAAAGGACATACGCTACTTGTTTTCAGATGACCTTGACTGGCTGCGGAGAACGCCCCTTGTAAAGGGATGAATTTTTGGAAAAGGACTGGTGTGTATGCCGACAATTGACATGAGCAAAAAGGACCTCGAAGGCCTTGTGGGAAAAAAATTCTCGCAAAAAGAGCTGGAGGACGCGCTTTTGTATGTGAAGGGCGAAATTGACGCGCAGGATGGCGATAACCTGAAGGTCGATGTCAAGGAGACAAACAGGCCTGATGTATGGAGCACTGAAGGAATTTCCCGAGAATTGCGCGCAAGGATGGGAATGGAGAAAGGGATTCCGGAATACAAGGTTGCAAAGGGAAAGCTGAAAGTAAGGATTGAAAAAAGCGTGAAGGGCGTAAGGCCCCTTACAGTAGGCGCTGTCGTGAAAGGCATCAGGATCACTGAGCCGCTGCTGATACAGATGATACAATTACAGGAAAAGATACACACCACTTACGGCAGGAAGAGGAAAGAGGCAGCTATGGGAGTGTATGATTTTGACAAGGTCAGGGGGGATATCCGGTATTATGGGGCAAAGCCACGGGAAAAAAAATTCATCCCGCTCGAATACCGCGCGGAAATGGGCCTTGATGAGATACTGGAGAGCCACCCCAAGGGCAGGGAATTTGGGCATTTGCTGAAAGGGAAGGATGTTTACCCGATTTTTGAGGATTCGGAAGGCAACGTGCTCTCAATGCCCCCGATAATAAATTCGAATTATTCAGGCAAAGTCACGCAGAGCGCAAAGAACCTCTTTATCGAAGTGAGCGGCTTTAACATGCACACAATTAGCACCGCGCTCAACGTGATGGTGATGGCTCTTGCCGACCGCGGGGGAAAAATAGAATCTGCCACTATAATTGATGCTGACGGGAAAAAATTCACCACGCCCGCATTTGGAACAAAAAGGATGCAAGTTGACATCAGTTACCTGAAAAAGATTTCCGGCCTGAATTTAAGCGAGCGGGAAATAACCGCACTTTTGCAAAAAGCCAGGTTTGAGGTGAAAAGAAAAGGGAAAAAGCTCGCGCTCGAGTACGGGGATTACCGCACTGACATTTTGCACCCCGTGGACATCATCGAGGATTTGCTCATCGGGTTTGATTACAACAAGATATTGCCCCAGCGCCCCAAGATGAGCGTTGTTGGGGAGGAGAGGGAGGAAACCGCATACCTTGACAAGGTTCGCGACGCATGCGTGGGCCTTGGGTTGCAGGAAGTGCTCACATTCAATCTCACTTCGAAGGAAAAGCAGGGCACGCTTGCAGGCCTTGGAGGGCAGCAATTTGTCGAAATTGCAAACCCCGTTTCTGCCAACTGGGAAATACTGCGCAAGAGCATCTACCCCGAGCTTTTGGAATTCCTCTCAAAAAACAAGCACGTTGAATACNNAATACCCGCAGAAAATATTTGAGGTCGGAAAGGCACTTGAGATTGATGATGCAAGTGCCACAAGGACTCGCGAAAGGGACAAGCTGTGCATTGCATTGGCGGGAAACGGCTACGGCTTTACCCTGATAAAATCTGCATTCGAGGCAATCTGCCGCGAACTTGGGAAAAAGTGCGAACTCACAGCTGAGCAGCATCCGGCGCTAAAGGAAGGCAGGGGCGCAATAATCTCAGGCGGGTCCCCGGGGTTTTTGGGGGAGCTTTCAGATAGAGTGAAAAAGAATTTCGGGCTCGAGCAGGACATTGTTGTTTTGGAAATGGAATTATAACCGGGCCTTTTTAAGGGACCGAAAGTAATAATAAAAAGAAATAAGCTAGTAATTGCATGCAATTCAGATCTGCATTGCTGCTTTTTGCACTTATTGCACTCGCGCTTCCCTCATTTGCGATCCAGCTCGTGCCAACGGTCACTGAAAGCTCGCCGGCGCCAAACGCGGAATTTACAACAGCGCCCCAGCTCATCCCATACCGCATTGCCATTGATTACCTNNCGCGTCAACCTGATATCAGTCAGCGACCCGCAAAAAGTATTCACCTTTAACGAGATGGAACTCATCAACCGCAGCAGCGGGATGGACCCATACGGCACACTCATAGTGCAGGGCGACATTGCATCAAAGCGCCTTGCCGCAGGGGATTATAAGATAAGGGCCAATTTCCGGTGGAATTATGGCCGCGACCCGTATTCAGACTGGAACTATGAAATTCCAATCAGGCTCACCGGAGGGGAACCTGCTGCAACGCCACCGTCAACTTTTGGAATGTCCCAAATTGCGCCTGCCCAAGGAACAAGGATAAGATACCCTTCTGGCACAGAGAACTCATTCCATGTCGAGATAAGGCTGCCACAGGAAACGCCCGGAAAGAGCGTGGTTTCATTTGGCCATACCGGCAAAATCGTGCAGGTTGAAAACCCTGACCTTGCAATTGGACGGGAACTGGCAGAATTCCGCGAGGACTGGATGGGGCCGATGGGGCTTACAAAGGGGGATGTGAATGCACACAGAACCCTTCCATTGGGCCACTATAACCTCGAAGTGACCTATACATGGCGCGAGAGCACACCTGAACGCAATCCTTTGCAGACATTTGAATACACGGACCGCGTTTCAATACCATTTGAAGTCTATGACCCCGCAAATGACAGGTATGTGATTGAAAGGGTACTGCCGCAAAATGTGATGATTCCCGGGGTTTTATTCCCCTCAAGGCTCCTTGCAGACCCGCGCTCTGACAATTACACCGGGCTAGTTATAACAGAAACACTGCCACCGGAACTTGAGTATGTGAGGATGCCAGCCGAGACGCAGCCTGAAAAGGACAGCAACCCGCTCGTATGGCTATTAAGGGACCAGAACAGCGTCCCTTTCACGCAGGTCAGGTATGGCCTCAAAGTCAGGGAAGGCACGGCACCGGGAACAATAATCCGCATGGCAGGCACGGGGGAAATATTAGGCACCCAAAAGCCGATTGGGGGCGATGCCACGATCACGGTTGCAGGGGAGAACCTCAGCTGCCCCATACCAAACCAGATGCTTCTGGGTTTCATTGACAACTGGGGAAGGTTCGTGCGCGACGACCTGAGGCCACAGGACCCGATTGTGGATGACATGGCATTGCTGCAGATAATAGAAAAGTGGAGAAACTGCCTGAGAGGGGGGAATTAGCAAATGAAAAACATCGCTCTAACTCTGATTTTTCTGGTTGCAATTGCGGCGGCAGGATACGCTGGCGACATCACAGTCACGCGCTCGGTGCCCCAGATAACTGCACTAAACCAGGAGTTCACGGTATTGCTGCAGGCAAATGCGGAAGCGGGAGACCCGAGCGGGATAATCATATCGGAAACGATCCCACAGGAATGGGGCATAATAAGCGCAGAGAGCGCATGCAACATCAACGAGGCCAAAAGGCTGGTAAAATGCGTCCTTTATGGCGAGAATATCGACAAAATCCTGCATTATAATCTCAAAGCCCCTGCAAAAGCGCCTGAGAAAGCGGCCGCAATAAGCGGGGAGTGGAAAACACTGAGCGATTCGGGGGCAATCACCGGCGGGATGCTAATGATAACCCCGCCACAGGCAGCACCGCCTGCAGCAAAAGACACTCAGGAAGCAGCTCCGCAGGAAAAGCCGCCCGCGCAGGACAATACCCTGCTCATGGCTTTGGCAGCGGTCATAATTTTATTGCTTGCGGCAATAGCACTGCAGGTTTCAAAAGGGAAAAAAGGGGAAAAGAAAAAATAAGGGTTGCCCGGTTAAAATTTCAATACAGCCTTGTCTGCTTCCCTTTCTGGTCTTCCTGCCCAAGGCCGCTATCCGTGTCACCGGGCTTTCCTTCAGGCTGCGCTTCTAGCCCGGAAAGCGAATGCGCAAATTCATGCTTTGGCCGCGCATTTTTCTCCCTGAGCTCCTGGCCATCGGCAAGGATCGACTGGACCTTTTTTGTATCCGCAGAGGACTGCAGGAGGAATGCAAGTTCCTTTTCCTCAAGGCCGAAGAGGGCACACATGTGGACTGCGGCATCGCGGTCATTTTGGAAAATATCACGAAGATATGGCAGGTCAGCAGAAACCACCTTTGCCGAGGATGTGTGCGTCACCTTGCCTACCTTGAGGCCGAGCTCTTTTCGCATTGAGCGCGCCGAAGATGTCTTTGAGAGCATCGAGAGAAGGCCGGGAAACTGGTACATCACAAAGTCATGGGACACATTTACCTTTGCAAGCGCGACGCCTTCTGCGGCAAGCTCGGTGCTATAGCGCAAAAACCCCCAGTGCTGCCTGCGGTAGATCCGCCCATTGAAGATATCGGCCCGCGAAAGCCGCTCAAAAGCCGCCGCAACATCACCGGGATTTTGGTACTGGCGCGGTATGTTCTCATCAATCCACATGAAAAGCAGGCCATTGTCAAGGTCCGCTTTCGAGCGCATTGAACGCACCTCGCCAAAATCAGTCCCCTTGAAGATTGATTTCATGACACTGAAAACCTTCTGCTGCCTCTCGCGCGAAGAGAGTGCACTGACATCTGCAGGCGCGACCCTGCCGCCAAAAGAAAGGGTCTGCAGGTCAAGGAGGCATGAGCGCATGTCGCCTGAAGAGTTCTTTGCAAGCTCTTTTATTGCATCGGCATCGAATTCAACCCCCTCCAGCGCAAGTATTTCCCCAAGGCGGTTTGCAAGCGAAATATAATTTATCTTCTTGAATTCGAATGCCTTGCAGATAAAACGCAGGGCCGAAACGCTCTTGTTTTCAAAAATGTCAATTGCGGTAAGGACTATCGGGTTCTGGCTCTCTTTTATCACGGAGGCAATAGCGGAGGCGCCGCCGCGATCCGTGCGCGTGAGGGCATCAACCTCATCTATCAGTATGAGCCTCTTTTTCCCGAAAAAAGACGCATTCTGCGATGCTGCCCCCACAACCTTTTCAATGGCGTCCTTTGAGCGCAGGTCTGAACTATTAAGTTCAACAATCTCCCACCCGAATTTTTTTGCAATCAGGTATGCAAGGGCTGTTTTGCCGGAGCCTGTCTGCCCCCATAAAAGCAGGGGCGGGGATTTCGCGCCACTATTCCACTGCCCTGCCCACTCAAGGGACTTTTCCACAATCTCCGAATTGCCTATGAATTCTTCCTCGCCATGGGGGAAGTATTTCTCGGTCCAGAGCACTGACATGAAACAATCACACAAAGAAAACAATAAAACAGGAGCGCAAAGTCAGGGCATGCGGGAATATTCCCTTCTGCCGACCTTTTTCATCATAGCATCCTTGGCAGCCTTCCTATGCCTTTCCACCTGCCGGCCATATTCTTGCGCTGCCACCCCCGGGTACCTGGGGGGAATTTCCAGACGGGAAACAAGCCCTCTGGACCTTGCGGTTTTGGGCCACCTGAGAGGTAAAAAAGGAACGCCACGGCATAGCCAACGCTTTATTCAATTTATCAAATCTGGAAACACGGCTCTTAAATCCATCATGCCCAGCCATCTCTGTGGCCCCAACGCCCCCGCCGAACTTTGCCCCCTGTAAATTTGTAACCACAAGTTCAAGATGCTTATCCCTGCATTGCAGCCACCCCCCTGCGCTTGCAAGGAATTCCCCATCCGACGAAACTGAAACTTCAAATACCGATTCTGGATGCACACCCATTGCATAACGGATATCAAATCCCCCGATATTAACCTGTTTTCTTGCAAGCCAGTGCCTGATAAAAATGCCATTTGCCCTCAGTGAACTTAAAGCGTCACTAAAAGTGATCCGCTTGAACTTGAGGGCGGCCAGAATTTTTCCGGCAGATCCTGAATAATGTAACCATCTTTTTGCCGGAGTAATGCTTTTTTACGGCAGAAGTTATCATCTCCAACCGAAATGACAGTTCCTTCCCGAAATTGCCTGAACTGATAGAGGGGCTTTCCCTGAAAAGGCAATTTCTCGCAAGCTGTGCTGCATCATCATCCGGCAAATTGCGGGCTGATAAAAATGCATGATACATATAAAATTGATTTGCTGTCAGTTTCATCAAATTCACTTCTTGGCACTAAGCTGCTTTTCAATTTCCTTTTCAAGCAGCTGCCTTGGCGCCCTTACATGATATTCGCGGCTCTTGCCGCGGTTCCCAAGGCTTATGGGCCTGCCCTCAACCAGACCCTGCTTTTCAAGCACTGAAAGTATGTCGCGCAGCCTGCGCTCCTTGAGGCCATCACCGCTTCCCCTTGAATAGAGCTCATAAACCCTGCCTGATTGCACCGGCTGGTTTTGGCATATTATCTGCAAAAGCCCGAGCTCGTCTTTATCAAGGTGCTTGAGGCCTTTGAGCAAAGAGACCGCATCGACATCCTCAAAGGCGCTGGCAAGGTCTGCAAGCTGCACTTTGGGCCGGTTGGCGCGCTCTGCAATCCGCCCAGCCTTGAGGAGCGATTCAAGCGCAACACGGCAATCCCCCCCAAGCCTTGCAGCATGCGCGGCAGCGACATTTACCACCTCATTATCAAGCGCCCCCTTCACGAAGGCAAGCTCTGCACGCTCGGAAATTATCCCCTTGAGCTGCGCCGGCCCGTAAGGGTCGAACATTACTGTCTGCTCTGCCATTGAACTCTTAATGCGCGCGTCAAGGCGGCTTGTGAGGGCAGTGTCATTTGAGATCATGACAATCCCCATGGAGAGCTTTTCATGCTCGACGATTCGCACAAGGTCATAGAGGGTCTTCGAGTTTGCTTCCGAGAGCAAAAGCTGGTCGACCTCATCGAGCACAACAACAGGGGTATAGCCGCACTTGCGCAGGTATTCGGCCATTTTTGAAAAGATCTCATCAGTTGCAAGGCCGCGGCGCGGCAATGCCGCCCCCACAAAATTTGCTATCGCGCTAAGGACTGCGGTCCTTGAATTATACTCAAAGCAGTTGAGGTAGAGCAATTTTGCGCGGTCAAAGGAATCCTGCAGCTCGCGCAGCACATATTTCACGCACGCAGTCTTCCCGACCCCCGTGGGCCCTGCAACAAAGGCATTGAAGGGCTTTCTGCCCCTGAGCACAGGGTCAAAGCAATAGGCAAGTGACTCAATTTCCTTCTCCCTAAACGGCAGCCGTTCAGGTATGAATTCAGGATAGAGGAAGCGTTCATCAAGGAACACGCTCGCCTCGCGGAACTTGCCCGAAAAAAGGTTTTTTGCCATGAATAATTAAAGACATCACACTTATTAAAAATACACAAAGCTGCAGGGCCATGCCTTCTATAATGCCCCGATTTGGCAATACAAAAGCGTTCACACCGGCAACGGACTCTCCCGAAAGCAATAAAGGCAAAGGCGCGGCAATGCATATCGGCTCAATGGGCTTATCAGCCCAACAGGGGCTAAGGGGAAAAAATTCCTGATTCTTATCTTCCCCCTTAACCCCCTTTAGAACGGGATAAAAATTCACGGGACTTTTTGGAAATGCACACAATGGCGCCCTGCTAAGGAAACTGAAACAATTAAAAGCCTCAACCCATGTAGGTTAATATATGAGTGATGACCACAGCCATGACAGCCACGCAGGCAGCGGCAAGGGTGGCAACAAGTCCTCAACTGACAATGCGTTCAAGAAAATAGAGGATTACCTGCATGCAAAAATACAGCGCTTTGTCGCATTCATCTTCATCCTCATTGCAACAGGGGCGGCGCTTGGGGCAATATTTGCAGGAAAAGGCTGGGCGGAATACGTGGTGCTCGTGCCCGCAGCTGCAGGGCTCATAGCATATTACAGCAGGGACTTTGCGGTTGCGGTATTTGCGATTTTACTTATTTTCCTAGTGATATTGTAAAGGGGCTAATCGGGATGGAGATTTCACTTTCAACAAGCGAGTTCAAGGCGCTCTCATCAGAGTCCCGCACAAGGATACTCAAGCTGCTAGATGAGAGGAACCATACGCTCTCAGAGCTGTCTGCAAAGACAAGCATGGCAGCGCCCACAATAAAGCAGCATGCCGCAATACTCATGCAATCGGGCCTTATTGAGCTGCGCGATGAGGGGAGAAAGTGGAAATATTATGCGCTCACGCGCAAAGGCAAGGAACTGCTCAGCGCGCAAAAAGCCCCGAGCACAAACATACTCATCATACTCTCAAGCGGGATCGTTGTTGCACTGTTAGGATTTGCGCTGATGTTTTCCGTAGTGCCCCTTGGCTCGATTGAAAGCGCGCAGCAGAGAATAACAGATCCGCCAGGGATATCAACAGACAATGGCGGGCCATTTATTTCCGGAACAGATGCAAACCCCCAAGGCAGCCAAAAAACAGGGGATGGCAGCGTAACGGAACAGCCAGCGCTTGGAATCAGCGTAATTGCCACAAAATGCGTGCCCGCAAATGCGGATACTAACTCACAAGAAGCCACGGAGAACTGCGCCCGGGGTGCAACAAGGGAGGAATGCGCCCTGATATATGATTTTAATTCCGGCACAGCTGCGCAGGCAGACATGAATGCAGCATGCACATGGAACGAGTGAATTACCCTACCCCCTGGCAAGCCGCAAGGAATTCACCCAGACAGGAATAAACGTCAATTGACGTAATATTTATATCCTTTTTTGTACACCATTAAAACATGGAAATGCGCGGCTTTTTTGGCACTGTGGCGCTTGCAGCGTGCGCGGTTGCGCTCATTTCAACGCATACAGGCATTATGCAGGCAGGGATTTCCGGTTCTGGAACCGCGCTCAAAGCAATGCAGATGGAAAGCGCAGCATTCAAAAGGGCACAAGCAGAAATTCTCATTGACCGCATTATTGAAAGGTCAATTTCCCGGCAGGCCGCCCCGATAGATCCAAAAAGAATCAAGGAAGAGGCAAATGCAAAAATATTCGATGCCCTGAAAAAACTTGGCCTTGAACCGGCATTGTGCAAAAAAGCAGGCAGCACATACCTCAAAGTGCAGGGCATGGAGGGCATTTCGGAAATCGATGGGATCACAGGCGTGCTGGCTTTGCGGCTTGGGGGCGCTACAGTGGTGCAGTATTTTGCAAGCGGCGGAAGCGATGGCGCCAGCGCCCTGTGCGCCCTGATAGTGCAGGGGGATTTCTCCACGCTTTTTGTGCTGCCCGCAGGGTATGCTGCAAGCACAGTGGCCATATGAACTGTGCTGAATTCCTCATAGCACTCCTATGCCTTGCCGCATTTTCAGCAACCATGCTGGATGCACACCGCACGGCAACAGGGGAAATGGAGGATGTACAGATGGCGGCACGGGAAGAATCTGATGCTGCAGGTTGCGCAGCGATTGAACGCCACTTTTTCGCATATGCCGGCTACGAGGTTTTTCACGGCTGCAATTTCGGCAAAACGGCAGTGCATGAAAGGGAAGATGGAACGGGGAAACATTATGGATAGGGGGATCATATTCACAACCGACAGCCTCATTGCATCAATTGCAGTATTGCTTATCCTGCTCAGCGCATCCGGCGAGTCTGAAAGCCTGCTTTTGGGAAGCGCAAAAAATTCAAGCACGATTCAACTGCAGCTTTTTGCAAGCTCGCTATCCGAAGCGATAGTGAAAAATTCCGACCCCGAAAACCCCGCACACGGCGCGGCATATTTTGATAACGGGCGGAAAAGGGCGCAGGCAAATATAATTGACGGGGCGCTTTTGGAAAGAATCGGGAAAGAAAATTTCGGAAAATATACGCTCGCAGGCATTTATGAAAGGGACGGGCAGGAAATGAGGGAATTGTTCATGGAAACATCCAATGGAAGGTGCGCGAGCGCTGAAAGGTTTGTCATCATCAAAGGGGCGCTTGGCGAGAGGAGGGCCGTTTTGGGGGTAGTTGCGTGTGAAGGATGAAGGGGCGCTTTCAGTTGAGGCAATTGCTGCGCTTTTGGTGCTTGCAGCGCTGATATCAGGGCTGCCCATGCCCATGGCACAGGATGCAAGGCAACTCTTAGCCATGCAACAGGCCTCCGACCTCCTTACAGTATGGGCGCAGCGGCCTGTTACGGGACAGCAGATGCAAAAGGATGGCGAGCTGCTTTTGGGAAAGGGCAATTTTATTGCAGGCATTGGTTTAGAACACGCAAAGAGGGATGGCAGCGGAAAAAATTCCATATCGCGGGAAATTTTAATCCGTGAAGGGGATGATGAAAAGGCCCTGAGCCTAATAGTCCTCGAGCACTAGGCGGCCATTGATCTTGCGGAGCAGCAGCCTGAATTTTCCCAAAAAAGCCTTTTTCGAAAAGCGCAGTTCAATTCCGGGAGGAATACTGACGGGTATATTTTTTGGCGATATTTTGATGAAATTGCGGCCGCCTTCTGACTGGAACTGCCAGCCATGCAATGCAACCGCCTCAAAGCTCTGTGAGGAATAGTCCCCCATGACGCCCATTGAGGAACTGCGGTAATTAAGGTCATTTGCGAGCCGCTTTGCATTCAGAAGGTCGGTTGCCTCATTTATATCCCCATGCACTGCCGAAAGGGCCCAGAGCGAAAATGACAGGAATGACAGGGCGGCAGCGAGCACAAGGAGATACTCAATGCTCACCTGCCCGCAGGTCATATGTCCTCTATCTCCCGAAGGACAAGGTCGGATTTTTTTGCAAATGCGTTCGCGCCCTTTTGCGCGCTCTTCTGGAGCTGGGACACAAGCAGCATCACGACTGCAACCATGGCGGCAAGCACAATGATCATCTCTATTGAAACCTGCGCCCTTTCATTTAACATACAGAAAGCAGGGCAGGAAACGAATTTAAATATTACGTCAATCAACGAATAGGCGATTGGGTGTGGTTTTTATTGCTTTTGAAAGGGAATTATTTAATGACTGAAAGGGAACGCAATGACCTTATCATAAGCTGGCTTACAGTAAGTTTTGCGTTTGCATGGATGGGGACAGGCATATTCAGCACAGCAGGGGCGGAAGAATTCACGCGCCGCGCGATCATAATGCTTGTTGCCGTCGGGACAGGATTTATACTCCATGAACTTGCGCACAAATACGTTGCGATAAATTACGGCGCCCACGCGGAATTCCGGGCATGGAGGAATGGGCTGCTGCTTGCAATCGGCCTTGCCATCATCAGCGCAGGGAGCTTTGTTTTCGCAGCCCCGGGGGCCGTGTATGTATTTGGCCGCAGCATCACTGTAAAGCAAAACGGCATAATTTCATTGGCAGGCCCTGTGACAAACATTATAATCGCATTCATTTTCGGGATGCTTTTTGTGCTCCTAAGCCCCCTAGGATTATTGAAAGAAATCCTGATCTCCGGCATGTATGTGAATTTTTTCCTTGCCGCATTCAACATGATCCCCATATTCCCGCTTGACGGGAGCAAAGTCCTCACATGGAACGCCATTGCATGGATTGGGACTATCGGGCTTGCCGCTCTTGGCGTGATCATGACAATGGGGATATACGGCTAACCAAGCACGCATAACCCTTTCAAATTTGATTTGCAAAAACGGCCGCAAAACGACCCGCCCCTAAAAGGNNTTCTTGCCAACGGCGTTGTAAATGAGGGCCAACATATTTACCGCACGTAACTTGGCTTGAACGCCTGCGCCACCGTGTTCTTGAAAGCGTCATAGGCATCCACAGTCTCTTTTGTAATTGTGGGCGTAACTTTCTTCATTGCGGCCTCAAAATGGGAAAGCTTCACTTCAGCTATCTTGAAATTTGCCTCCTGCAATGCTGCAAGCGCTGCCTCGCGTATGAGCCCTTCAAGGTCCGCGCCGCTATAGCCTTCAGTCATCGCCGCAAGCTCATCCAAAGTGACATTTTTTGCAAGCGGGACCTTGCGCGAGTGAATCTTGAGAATAACTTTCCTTGACTCGAAATCGGGGGCCGGGACCTTGAGGATCTTGTCGATCCTTCCGGGGCGCAGGAGCGCAGGGTCAATAAGGTCAGGCCTGTTGGTTGCGGCAACAAATACAACCCCTTTGAGCTCTTCAATGCCGTCGAGCTCTGTGAGGAGCTGGTTGACCATCCTCTCGTTCACGCCTGAATCATTGGAAGCGCCCCGCCTGCTTGCAATGCTGTCAATTTCATCAAAGAAAACAACAACAGGGGAGACCTGCCTTGCGCGCTGGAAAACCTTCCTGATGCCTTTTTCGCTGTTGTGCGCGAAAATCCCCCCGAAACCCGCAACGAAATTCTGGCATGGCTCAACTGAAATGTCATAAACCGGCCCTGCGTGGCTGATTTCTTTTATCTCTTTAACTCTGTCCCAATAAATATCTGATTCCGCAAGCTTCCAGAGTGAAGCATATTTTTCTCTTCCCAAATCAACTGTGCAGAGGGCTTCTTTTAGCTTTCTAATTCCCACTGAATTATTCTTTGGATATGAACCAAACGCACTTTCAAGGACTTCGGTTATTTTATGGTTAATTGGGATGGTGTTGCTGCGCGTCCATACCTTTTCCTCGATGTATTTTCCCACGAGCAGGTTCCTGCGCGAATCGATAAACCCTATTGGCAAAAATTTGCGAAAATTCTCAACGCCAAAAACCTGAACCCTGCTGCTTATGCTTCCGCTCCATTCAGGCTTTTCCTTGCACGATGCAACAATACCCATTTTGAGGAAAAGGTATAGCAAATCATTTGCAAGTTTCCTGCTAACTGTTGTTGCCTCGATTACATACCTTCGTTCAGAAAGAGTGATAGAACCATCACCGCTGAAGTATCCTTTCAGGAAATTCTGAACCTGCCCGCTTGATGCTGCAAACAAAAAACCCGGAACACTCTTGTTTTCTGCACCTGTTTTCAGGCCGAAAACCTTTTCCAGAACATGCTTGAAAATGCATGCATTTACTATTATGTTCGTTTCTGTAACTGTAGCCCCGCCAAGGCCAAGTGAATCCAGTGTCCGTATCAAATCGGACCTGATTTCCGGATTGGCATTAGTAATTCTTACAATATCACCGTCAAAATCCCCTTCGGCAACATAGAGCCCCAAAAGCCGGCAGAATGCACTGTCGATTTTGAGCAAAACATTGACATGGTTCCTTGCACCCCTCACGCCGATTGTTATTTTAGAAAAATCCGGGGTAAACCCCGTCTGCTCCAAAAGGTTTGCAAACGCCACCGTACTGACAGAAAGATTTTTACCAATTATATCTGCTAAATATTTTTTGCTAAGACCAAGGCACGAGGAAACCTTATCCGGGCCGTATTTCTGTTTTGCAAGCCTCAGATCCTGAGACACATTGGACAATACATAACCTTTTTGGTTTTTGAAGTGTTCAAACAAGTTCACTTCGGAATAATTCAGGGAAATATTTGGCATCCTTGCAGGTATTGCAATTACACTTTTGCCGGCAACAAGCTCTTGCGTGGCAACTGATTCTATCTCCGAATCCGACAATGTGAACAGCGAGTGCTTGTCCGTAACTTTTATGCTTCTGCCGGTCTTTGTTGTGACTTCAAGCATCTTCCCGTTGAGCGGATGTTTTATGTGCCCGATGATTCTGGAAAAAATGGCCTTGCCATCGGAATCAAACGTAACTACCTGTACAGCAAGTTTTTCCTCGACAATCCTGCCGATTTTTTCCCTGAAAATTTTCTTTCCGTCAAAAACCAAAAGCTCCTCATCATACGGCAGGCTCTCCCCCACCCACATACTGATTAATTGCGGACCCTTGATTGAAATAAAATTTGCCTCGGATTCTGTTGCAATTGCTTTTGCAATCGCTGTCTTGCCGCACCCCGGCGGGCCATAGAGAAGTATCCCGCGCGGCGGCTTTATGCCCATTTTCTGGAAATTTTCAGGATGCTTTAAAGGCCATTCAACGGCCTGCTTGAGGTCATCTTTGATGCTTTCAAGCCCGCCGATATCGGCCCACTTGACATTGGGGACTTCAATTGCAACCTCACGCAAGGCAGATGGCTGCACATCCTTTAGCGCCTCAAGGAAATCCGCCCTGTTCACTTCAAGGCTCTCAAGCACTTCCTGCGGGATTGTCTCCTCATCAAGGTTTATGCGCGGCAGATAGCGGCGCAATGCTTTCATAGCAGCTTCCTTTGCAAGCGCCTCAAGGTCGGCTCCCACAAAACCATGGGTTATGCCCGCAAAATATTCAAGCTCAATGTCTTTTGAGAGCGGCATCCCCCTCGTGTGGATCTGCAGTATCTCAAGCCTTCCTTTTTTTGACGGCACGCCGATCTCTATCTCGCGGTCAAAACGGCCGGGCCTTCTTAGCGCCTCGTCAATGCTGTTGACCCTGTTTGTGGCGCCGATAACAATGACCTGCCCGCGCGCCTCCATCCCGTCCATTGCGGAAAGAATCTGCGCAACAACGCGCCTTTCAACTTCCCCCACAACCTCATCGCGCTTTGGGGCAATGGCATCAATCTCGTCAAAGAAAATTATAGAAGGTGCATTCTTTTCAGCTTCCTTGAACACTTCACGGATGCGCTCTTCCGCCTCACCCACAAACTTGCTCATGATGCTCGGGCTTGAAATGGAAATGAAATGCGCCTGCGTCTCGTTTGCAACCGCCTTTGCAAGAAGTGTTTTTCCGGTGCCGGGCGGGCCGTAGAGAAGCACGCCTTTGGGCGGGCTGATCCCTAACCGGCGGAAAACTTCAGGGTGGCGCATGGGAAGCTCTATCATTTCACGGACCTTTTGCACCTGCTCATCAAGTCCGCCGATGTCTTCATAGGCGATCCTTGGAATACCGCCCAGAGCATCCTTCACAGGCTCTTCCTTCAAGACAAACTGCGTGAAATCCGTGACCTTCACGACCCCGCGCGGATTGGTATCAATAACTTGGTAAATGAAACCCGAACCGAACACGCTTATGAGGACACGATCGCCCTTGTTAAGTGGCCTTCCTATAAAATTTTTCTTGAGTATCCGGTCGTACCCTGAAGCAATGATCCTCACTTCCTGCGTCGGGGCGAGAACGACACGCTTTGCCTCGGAAAAATCCGCTTTCTGGACCGTGACCTTCTCCCCAAGCCCAACGCCGGCATTGCGCCTTATGAGGTTATCCATCCGGATGATGCCCTTCCCCTCATCTTCCTGCCTTGCAGGCCATATTACCGCAGCAGTCCTCTGGCTGCCGATAATTTCGACAATATCCCCCGATGTGACCGAAAGGTCCTCCTTGGTTTTACGGTCAAGGGTTATAATGTTCCTGCCGACATGCGAAGGGTCAGGCTCCTCAACGCGGAGCACCACCTGCGGCTTTGTTTTAAGGGGATTCATAACATGAAAAGCGGCGATAATGAATAAGAACATAACTATTTGATTGCGCTGACCTGAAGGCCGCCTGTCGGAAGGAGCGGGATTATATCATCAATGCCAAGCCCAATCTTTTTTTGGGCCTTTGAGGAAAATATTTTCAATATCAGCTTTGCAGCTTCGCCCTTGGATGCACTGCCAAAACCGACCCCCACAAAATGCTGCGCCATTGACCTCACACTTGACGGCGGACCTGCAAAAACCTCAAATGCCCCTTCGGCATGCCTAAACCCCACTGCATATTCGAGCGGGGTTTTTTTGAACCATTCGCGCCCGCCATAGACCATGAAGGCACCCGTCCCGATGGATTCGCCCGAAGGCGCGCTCTTGCTCACCTGCGAGGGAGTTACGGAGTAGACATCGATGGCAGGGATTTGCTCCTGCCATGCTTTTGAGCAAACCGCCGCAAAAATTGCAGCCTCCTGCTTTGAGATGGCGCCTGGGCGCTTCCCTTCGCATTTGAGCACCGTGTGTGCCGCCCCGTGGATATCTGCATGGAAATAAAGGTCATCGTCAGCCATGACCTTTTTAACAACCTGCTCATTGCCCTTTGCATCCCTGCCCGCAACCACAAGAAGGCCCTCACTTGTGCGGCACCAGCGGAATTTCTCAAACCAGCGCCTCTCTTTTTTCCTCACAAGAGCAGACTGCAAAGGGGCTTTTGCCTGTTGTGACATTTTACGCCTGATCTCCTCAGCGCCCTTTGCAAGCCCGTCAAGCTTTTTCCTGGATTTTTTCGCCAATGCATAGTAGCGGTCCGCATTCTCCTGCACAGAGATGGTGAAATCCAATTCAACCCTCATCACGAATACCCCTTTGCCTTGCGTATGATCTCAATCAGCGCGCCTGTGCGCGAATCCAGCTTATAGAACGGCTCGGTCACATAAAATATTTCCTGCGAGCGCATCAGGTCATGGATGCCCTTCAATTTGCCGAAATACTTGTCGTTTACGCCCTTATGGTAAGATTCAATGTCGTTATAGATGTGGCGGCAGAGCAGGTTCCAGCTGCCTGAACCCACGATCCCTGAAATAAAATAAAGATTGGGGTCTTTTTTTGCCTCTTCAATGAACTTTTCCAGCAAGGGCCGCTTTGTAAGGTCTGCCTGCAGCAATGTCATAACCTCAAGCTTGTAGCCAAACTGCCTGAAATCAAACTTTGGCCCAAAACCCCCAAGCAGCCCCTCACGGTAAAGGAAATCGAGGGATGATTTTATGGTTGCCTTATGGTAGCCGGTGTACTTTTGCAGCTGGCGGATGTTGGGGATGACGCTCCCTTTCCTTAACAGTGCGGCAAGTATATTAAGACGCACCTCATCATCAACTTTCATTACAACTGCCACAGGATCACTAGTAGGATTAATACATCCATTCATTTATTAATGTACTATTTTTCTCATAAGGATTCGGCGAATTAATAAAAGCAAAGTGGCGGCATATCTATAGTAGAAAAAATAGGGGGAATCCAATCCTAAAAGTGAATCACAAACGCAAAAGGGGAAAAAGGGGTTAGGCTCACCAAGCTCACAACACTCGAAAATCCCTTTTCCCTTTTTGTCGTGCTTATTGATTTTAAAATTAGATTTTCACCTATG
>DUGC01000068.1 GCA_013331625.1 Candidatus Iainarchaeum sp.
TTTTCAGAATAACCATATCTTAGGCCACAATATTTAGATAAATTTGTTGATGCTTCAGCAGTTGCAATAATATAATAAACCGAAACTGAATAATTCGCGTTTAATGGAAGGGAAATATTTTCGATGATTGCTCCTTGTTTTTTTAATTTGTCAATAGAATCATTGAATGCTTTTTTCACTTCTGGATCGAGATTATTCAAAAATTCTGTTGGAACAGCAAGTTTTTTTCCTTTTATGTCTTTTCCCAAAAAGGATTCATAATTTGGAATTTGAACATCTGCCGAAGTGGTGTCTTTTGGATCATGTCCCGCCATGACCGAGAGCAAAAGCCACGCGTCCTCAACGGACTTTCCTATCGCCCCGATTTTATCAAGTGAATTTGCATAATCCATAAGGCCATAGCGTGAGACAAGCCCATAGGTCGGGGTGATTGAAGCCATGCCGCAAAATGATGCAGGGGCCGCAATGCTGCCGCCTGTGCTCTCAGCCATCGCAATGTGCGTATGCTCTGTGAGCGCTGCAAAGCCTGCCGCGCCCCCTGAGCTGCCGCCACAGCTGCGGGAAGTGTCAATGGGGTTCAATGGTATTTCGCCTGCGCCGACATTGACTGAAAATGTCCCAAAGCCAAATTCATCCTGCACGCTCTTGCCAAGGATTATTGCGCCTTCCGCTTTTGCCTTTGCAACAGCAGTTGCATAAAAAACCGGCCTGTAACCGCCCAGAACCTTNNCTTTTTGATTTCCTTTTCAAGCGCCCTTGCCTGATCGAGGACAAAATCCTTTTCAAAGCAGTTGAAGTGGTGGTAGTGCGGGTTTTTCTTTTCAATTTCCTCAACTATTTTTGAAGCGTGCTCAAGGGCGGAAATGCTTCCGGCCTGCACTTCCTCGGCAAATTCCTTGGCTCCAAGGGTCTTTTCCATGCAAATCCACCAAAAACCTCTCAAACAACCCTGGGCCCTTTGAAAAAGCCATCCTTTTTGTGGATGGTGTTTGAAAGCGCCTCTTCCTGCGAGAGGCATTTGCCGGCCCTGTCCTCGCGCAGAACATCCTCAATGGAGATCGGCTGGAACGCCGGCTCCTCTTTTGAAACATCAAGCTCATCGAGCTTTGAAAATGATCTGAGCACCTCCTCAAGCTGCGGGAGGAACTTTTCGATCTCCGCTTCAGTGAGGTTCAGGCGGCAGTTGGCCGCAACATCCAAAAGAAGCTTCCGGTCAACAGTCACTTTTGGCATCATACCGCTTCCAACCATCTCACTTCTTGCCGGCCTCAATTTTAATATGCAGCTCCTTTAGCTGCTTTTCATCAACAGTGCCTGGCGAGCCATCCATGAGCGATACAGCGGCCTTGTTTTTCGGGAACGCTATCACTTCACGAATTGATGGGGCGCCCACAAGAAGCATCACTAGCCTGTCAAGGCCAAAAGCAAGCCCTCCGTGCGGGGGGGCCCCGTACCTGAATGCATCGAGCATGAAGCCGAACTTTGCCTTCGCGTCCTGCTCTGAAATCCCCAGTGCCTTAAAGACACGCGCCTGCACCTGCGGGCTGTGAATCCTTATGCTCCCGCCGCCGACCTCTATGCCATTTAGGACAAGGTCATATGCCTTCGCCCTTATTTTGAGCGGCTCTGTTTCGATCAGGCCCAGGTCCTCAAGCTTTGGCGAAGTGAATGGATGGTGCATCGCATTGAGCTTTTGGTCCTCCTCGCCCCACTCAAACATGGGGAAAGATGTGACCCAGAGGAAATTCCACTTGGATTTGTCCACAAGAGCGAGCTTTTCGGCCAGATGGTTGCGCAAAAACCCCAAGGAATCATTCACGACCTTTTGCGGGCCGGCAACGATCAGAATGGTATCGTTGTCCTTTGCATTTGCCCTTGAAACAAGCTCTTTTGCAAGCGGCCCGGCAATGAACTTTGCGCTCTGGCCTTCAAGCTTTCCGTTTGCAACCCTTAGCAGGGCAAGGCCCTTTGCCTTATAAATTTTCACGAAATCCTCAAGCCCTTTCAATTCGGAGCGCGAAAAGTCCCTGCCGGCAACAGTGAGCCCCTTGATTATGCCGCCATCCTTAACAACGCTTTTGAAAACGAGGAAATCGCTCTGTGAAAGGATGTCACTTAATTCGAATAGCTCAAGCCCAAAGCGCGTATCCGGCCGGTCGATCCCGTAGCGGAAAACCGCCTCGTCATAAGACAATCGCGGGAACGGAAGCATTAGCTCAATTCCCATGAATTGCAGGAAAATTTCATGGACAAGCCTTTCATGGAGCTCCATGACATCCTCCTCATCAACAAAGCTCATCTCAACATCGATCTGCGTGAATTCCGGCTGCCTGTCGGCGCGAAGGTCCTCGTCCCTAAAGCAGCGCGCTATCTGCATGTAGCGGTCAAACCCTGCTACCATCAAAAGCTGCTTGAATATCTGCGGGCTTTGCGGCAGGGCAAAAAAACGCCCCGGGTTCACCCTGCTTGGCACAAGATAGTCCCTGGCCCCTTCAGGGGTGCTCTTTGCAAGGATCGGGGTCTCGATTTCCAGAAAGCCATGCCTGTCATAGAAGTCGCGCACAATTTTTGTAATCCTGTGGCGCGCAATGAGGTTTTGCTGCAGCTGCGGGTTTCTAAGGTCCAGGTAGCGGTAAGTGAGCTTTGTCTCCTCGCTTGACTGCGCAATATCTGAAACCTCGATCGGGAGCGGCAGGGAGCCTGAAATTATATTGAGCTCAAGGGCCTCGACCTCGATTTCCCCGGTCTTCCATTTCTTGTTCACAGTGCCCTGCGGGCGCTGCTTCACTTTCCCCTTAACCTGTATCACAAATTCCCTGCGCAGCTTCTTCCCTGCATCGTGCACGATTCTTTGCTCAGGGTTAAGGACTATTTGCGTGAGGCCATAGCGGTCGCGAAGGTCTACAAAAGTGAGGCCGCCATGGTCGCGGCGCGTGTCAATCCAGCCGCTAAGCGTTACGGTTTTGCCGATGTCTTTTGAAGTGAGTTCGCCGCAGGTATCTGTCCGGAACATGGAATTTGCCCCTTATTGTGCTGGATTGCAAAAGCATTAAATAAGCGTGCGGGGATGCCAAAGTGTGGAAAATGGGCAATGGAAAGCTTTTATATGGGGATAATCTTTTCTTTTATTGTGAAAAAATGAGCCCGACTGCTAATCCACGAAGATGCCATCCGCTAAGGGCGGTTAAGAATTTTTTGAGAACACGGCCCAGGCAGGCAGCAAGAATTGCAGCCGGAACAGCTTTGGCGGCAGCTTTAGCTTTTGGCGGCGTTAAACATGCAAATAACCTGAGAGCTAGAGATATTGGGAAAAAAACAAGGGATCTTGCGACATTAAATGTTGACTCGCCTCACGCATGGGCAAACATGGGCAAGAGACCTTATTTCATAGTGCCAGCGCCAAAATGGGAAAGGTTCGGGGCAAAATTTCCCCCCGGAACGAAAAAAATAATTTCGAAGCTTACACGGGAGAGGGAAGGGATACCCGCAAATAAGCCGCTGACAAAAGCGCAGATTTCACAAACACTTGAGGTTCTTGCAAATAACGTTTCACAACATAGCCCCATGACGATGTACCGGTTAAAAGGAATGGCAGATGAAATAAATGCCCTTAAGGAAAAGTTGGCTGCATCCGAAGATTTTGAGGCAAGGCATACCCAGCGGGGGCAAAAAGAAGCAGCAGGGTCTGAGAGGCTGAGGCAAAAAGCTTTGCAGCTACAAATAATGGAATTGGAGGACACACGAACAGCAGTGCTTAATTTTTTAAAGTTTTTAGACCGCCAACCGCCACAATATAGGAAGGAAGTTCTCAAGGAATTCCCAAAATAGATGCATCAAGGCGCCGCAAAATCACCGATCGAGGACTGTGCGCCGCGCGAGAGGGGCCTTGCGGGAATTCCAAGCTTTTTTTGGACATATGAAGCAAACTCCTCCTCAAAGCCATGGGTTGTGAGCACAAGCTTGGGGTTGCTCTCTTTTACATAAGTGGCAAGGGAAGTGAAATCCGCGTGGTCTGAGAGCGGGAATGTCTTGTAGCGCGAGAATTTCCCCCACCCTGTTGCAATCGCCGCCTCGACATTTTTCCCTATCTGGCGGGAGAGCGCATAGAGCAGGTTGTCATCAATCAGGTGCGGGGGCATTATGAGGATGTTGGAATCACCCAGGTTGTGGTTCAGCTCAATGTAACTGCCAAGCTTTACGCCCTGCTTTTCATATACTCTGTTTTGGCAAAAAACCTTCGGGTGGACAAGCGGGCTTTCGCCTAAAAATTCATTCACTACCTTTGTGAGTTCCTGCGCCTTGCCTGTGCTATAGCCCCCGAGCACGACAAAATTGCTGGCGGAGAGCTGCTCATGGATCCAGCGCATCATGTCCTCATAAACGACATCGCGCGATGGGAACGAATAGTGCGGGACCCCAAAAGTCGTCTCTATCACAAGGATTTCGCAAGGGAGGATCTGCGCGCCTTCAAAAAGGATGCTCTTCTGGAGCTTGAAATCTGAAGTAAGCACCGCATGGGCGCCATTGAGGATTTCAACCTGGCCTGCCCCAAGGATATGGCCCGAGGGCAGGAAGCGGCATGAAAAGCCATCCACCTCAAATTTTTTACCGAATTCAATTTCCTTTACGCTAAAGCCCTTTTCCTTTGCCGCGATCAGCGCGGATGTCTGGGGCGTGAGATAATAGGTATTTGAGGAAGTGGCATGGGCATGGTCTGAATGGGCATGCGTGATCAGGCAGCTTTTGTTTCTGATCCCGCCGGCATCAACAAAAAGGTCGCTTTTTTCCCTGAAAATGATCCCGTTTTTGTGCATAACCTGCATGAACCTATTTAGGCACGGGCAGGTATTTATTTGGTTCCATGAAAAACAACAGTTTCGCCTGTTGGGTACGACGGCTATCCCGGCTCAGGCCGAGATAGGCCAAATACTTACGCTTACAATGAAAAAAAGGGAATGCCCGAAAAATAATATCAGCCCTGAACGTCCTGCGCCTGCGCCTGCTCTGCTTGGCCCACAACACCATTGCCGCGGCCGGGCATTCCAGCATCCCTGAAAAGCACTTTGGTGTNNATTCCGTATCCGCCGGAAAATCTCCTGCGTAACCCTGCTTGATGTCTCATCAAGCCTTACTGCAGGCGAGAGGAACCTGACATGGATATTGATACCTGTTGAAATCACAAAAGAGCGCGTGTAGGGGTCCTGCCCTGTCTTTTTTATGACATCTTGGGTAATTTCCCGCGCAGAATCACAGGCAATCCTTTGGGCGCTATCAAGGTCGCTCTCGAAAGTCACGGGGAAAACCACCTGGTCGAGCACAAAATCCCCCTGCCCTGTATAATTTACAATATTTTGGTCAAAAAGTATCGAATTCGGGATGAGTATGATCCTTTGCGACCGCTCCTGGCTTGGGACAATCCCGCCAATTTCAGCAAGATATATATGCGTGAGCTTGATATCCACCACATCCCCGCTCGTGCCGCCAATAATTACACGATCGCCTATCCGGAACGGCTTGTAAATGAGGACCATGAGCCAGCCCGCAATCCCCGTAATCGGCTTTTGAAGCGCCCATCCAAGGGCAGCTGTGAGAAAGCCAATCCCCAGGCCAAAGCCTTCCCACGAACCGATATAGGAAAAAAACAGCACCAATAAAATCACAAGGAAAAGGAAATACGAAATCACCATTGAAAATACTTTAACATTATGCACCTGCTTTTTTGACCCCACCATGCGCAGCAACCGCCGCTCGATTTGAGAGATTACAACCCTTACAATAAAAAATAGGGCCACTGCCCCAACCACTGCCGTGAGCAATGGCACAAGCCACGCATAGGCAGAAATGTCTAACAGAGAGATCTGCAAAAACATCCAGTCCACAATATATGCCGGATTGACATTTTGAAAAGCATATTGCACTGTTCAGGGCATTTTTAAGTTGAAGGACGATCATTTGCTGAATGCAGCTTGCACAAAAAAATGCAATTGGGCATATGAGCACTCCGAAAGCAGGATTATAAAGCGGCATGCGGTGCTATTAGCATGGCTGGAAAGGTGTCGCCAAACTGGCAGAAGGTAAAAACCGTGCTCACCCAAGACCCTCACGCGACACGGGAGAAGATAGCACAACTCACGGGATTAAA
>DUGC01000046.1 GCA_013331625.1 Candidatus Iainarchaeum sp.
AGGCGAGGCGCACAACAGGTTTACAGAAGATTTGGGCAAAGTGAGAGAAACGATTCAGCTGATAAACCAAATAATCAAAACAGAGGTAATACCGGAGCCGACACCATTCATTAAACGGTGCAAGGACTGCTGTTACTGGAAAATCTGCAAGCGGGCATAGCAACAAAAACTCTTTCTTCCAATTGCGTGTTGGGAACATGGCGGAAATCGAAATCAATGCGGATTTTCAGAGGGCTCTTGACATTCTTGAAAAGACAAGCCAGAACGTCTTCATTACCGGAAGGGCCGGGACTGGCAAATCCACTTTTTTGGGCTATTTCGTTGCGAACACAAAAAAGAAGGCGGTTGTTTTAGCCCCTACGGGTGTTGCGGCTGTCAATGTTGGTGGCCAGACGATCCACTCATTTTTCAGAATTGCACCGGGCTGCACAGTTGAAGAGGCGAAGGAAGAGGCACAAAACAGGAAGAACGTGGATGTTTACAAAAAACTTGAGGCCATCATCATTGACGAGATTTCAATGGTGCGCGCTGACCTGCTGGATTGTGTGGATATTTTCCTGAAAACCGCTTTGAGAGATGAGCGGCCTTTTGGCGGAAAGCAGATGGTATTCATTGGTGACCTCTACCAGTTGCCGCCGGTAATGAAGGGTGATGAGAAAAAGGCCTTTGCCGGGCAGTATCTTTCCGAATACTTTTTTGGCGCAAAGGCAATGAATAGGTTTGAATATGTGCTGATAGAATTCTCGAAGATTTATAGGCAGAGCGACCAAAAATTCATAGAACTCCTGAACAGGATTAGAAACAAGACCGCAACGGAACAGGATATGACAAAAATAAATGAAAGGACATATGTCGACGGTGAAGATGAAGGATACATTCACCTCGTGACAACGAACAAGATGGCTGAGGAAATAAACCAGAAAAAACTCAGCCAGATAAAGGAAAAGCAGTACGACTTTAGAGGAATAATAGAAGGGGAGTTTGAGCCAAGTTCCTTGCCAACAGAACTTGTCTTGAAACTTAAGAAGGGCGCCCAAATAATGTTTGTTGCAAATGACCATTTCAGAAGATGGGTGAATGGCACCATCGGAAAAATAACCAAGATACACAAGGGGCTGATAATTGCAAAAACGCAGAGCGGAAAAAGCGTCAAAGTATCCATGCATACTTGGGAAATGTATCGGTACAAATTCAACTCGCAAAAGGGCGCAATGGAAAAGGAAACAATCGGCTCTTTCACCCAATACCCGATAAAGCTGGCTTGGGCTGTCACAATCCACAAAAGCCAGGGGAAAACTTTCGACAAGGTGATAATTGACATTGGGAAAGGAACGTTCACTTTCGGGCAACTGTATGTTGCGCTGAGCAGGTGCACAACACTCGAAGGGCTGAAGATAAAGACGCCCCTGCGGAAAAGCCACATCTGGCTGGACTGGAAAGTAGTGGAATACCTAACCCAATTCCAGTACAGGCAATCAGAAAAATCCTTTGGAAACAAAAGAGAGATTATTGAAAACGCAATTAAGAAAAAGCAGAAACTGGAAATATGCTACCTCAAGCCCAACGACGAAAAAAGCCACAGGACAATAACACCCATTGCCATTAAACAAACGGAATATCTTGGCCACGAATTCGAAGGCCTGGAAGCTTACTGCCACACGAAAAAAGACAAAAGGAACTTCAAAATCGAAAGAATACTGGAAATAAAGTCGGTATAGCCAGGGTTAGTGGCTGCTGAATTATTCGGCAAGTAAATATGTTTTTGGACGGCAAAAGGTTTAAATTCAGTTGATACACGAATATTAGTGTTTTCTTAATAATGGTGTATCAACATGGCTGGGCTTTCAGGAAAAGAACTTGAGGTTGTTTCGTTTCTTGAACTCAATGATAAGTTCTTTTTTACGCGGAGTGACATAAAACGTTTTTTTTCGAACTATAACGAGCTCACGGTTTTTCTTTACAATCTCAGGAAAAAAGGGCGAATCATCAAGCTTACCCGCTCAAAATACTATCTTGTTCCGGTAAAGGCGTATAACGGCCACTGGTCCGAACACCCATTTATCCTCGTGGATGAGATTTTTGATGGAAAAAACTATTTTATTAGCGGGTTTGCAGCTGCGCATTACTGGAAGCTTATTGACCAGATTCCTGCCAGAACAGAAGTATATTGCATGCGAAGGTCAGGCGCAAAAGAATTCTTTCACCACAGGATTGTTTTCAAGCGGCTCAGGAAACATCGCATAAAGGATTTTGAAAGAAAAGAAATCAAGGGCCACAGATTTAACATTGCAACGAAAGAGGCGATAAAGAAATGGCTGGAATCCAGAGAATAACCGAAGCCAAACTGAGGCAATTATCCGGGGAAAAAGGATTCAATATTGCCTATTTGGAAAAGGACTATTTTCTCACGGCGCTCTTGTTTTTCATGAAAGACCTTGAAGGCCTTTACTTTAAAGGCGGAACTGCGCTGAACAAGATTGTTTTCAACCACACGAGGCTCAGTGAAGATTTGGATTTTACATGCACCGTTAAACCAAGTGATATCAAAAAGAAAGTTGAGGAAGTCGCCAATGAAAACCCGGACTTCTTCGTAAAGGTCGGGGCAGACAAACAAACCGAAAAATTCACGCGTCTTCAAGTTTACTATAAAGGCTATTTCGGCGAAAACGAGTTCATCAACGTTGACCTGAATTTCCATGCAAGGATTCATTTAATTCCTGAAAATGGAAAAGTCAGGCACTTCTATTCAGAACTGCCAAAATTCGAAGTCAAAATGCTAAACAAGCGAGAACTGATAGCAGAGAAAATAAGGGCGTTGTTCCAGAGAAAACAACCCAGGGATTATTTTGATGCATATCAAATAATAAAGTCAAAACAAGAAATCGATTTGCAACTCGTAAAAGACAAGTTGAGGGAAGCCGGAATTGTTTATGATCCTGAAAAAATTTTCAAAAATGCAAACAAGGTTTACTCGAAATGGGGAGAAGAAATCCTCTCCCTAACCAATAAGCCTGTAGAATACAAGAAAGCCATCAAACTGATTGCAAAGAAACTGCGACCAACAAAGAAACAACTCGAAGAACTCAGGAAAGAAATGAAACCCTGGCAAGATGCGCACATCAACGACCTCCAAAAATGGGAAAATGAACATTAATTGGACCATTGATTTCTTGTTCCAAATACCAATTCAGCTCTTCGCCGCCAGAATTTTTGTGATTTCCCCAACCTCTTCGCGGGACAAAACCTCTTTTGGCCGCCTGCTCGGAAGCTTGCGATAATTGCACTTTATCCACGAAACCTGCAATGGCGTTCCGTCTGTGTCGCGCTTGGCATCCAAATCGCCTTCAAAAAGCCAGCGGAAAAAAGTCTTGACATTGGTCTTGTAGCGCATGACGGTTTGCGGGGAATACTCCTTGACATCATAAGTGAAAGTGTGGGTGGGCGTGTGCAAAACAACAGGCAAAGGCTTGAGGTTATTGAAAAACACAATCAACTCCTCGCGGGAAACCTCTTTATACGGCTTGTCAACAAATTCGGTCAATCTGCTCAGCACTTTGAGGTAATTGACAATGCTGGCAAGTTTCTGGCCAGAAGCAAGGGATTCATTGTAATACTTGAAAATCAGGTCCTTGTTGCATTGCAAGGCCTTGGAAGAATTCGTTACCTTGTTCAGCAAATACTTTGCGTTCTGCTCGTCTTTTATGTTCATGCTACACTAATACTATAGCACAGCATTTTTAAATATAATTGCTATGACAACCATAACCACTATAGTGGTTTGTCAGTTGATAATCCTGAGTTTTATTTGGATGCAGGGCCTTTATTTTGCCTTTTTGGATTGGTTGCGCCCTTGGAGGCGTTTGCAAGCCAGCTCCATTGCTCTCGTGAACCCTTCCAGATCGACTTTATGGGCTATCATGCTTTCGTCAATGTCTTTTTCCGGCAGTTCCAAATCGAATTGCCCTTTGCCTTTTTCCTGGCTTATTAATGCGACAAACTTCCCTTTGTAATGAATTTCCGCCACTAATTCGTTATAGTTGACTGGGCTTGTAATTATTATTTCAAATCCGTTTTTTTCACTATCCCGCCCCAATTTTTATTTCAAGCCGCAATAAATGCCAAAAAATACTTTCGCGGCTTGATAGATAGCAGGCCGTGAAATATTATCCTGATTATTTTCTTGGACTGCTATAAATTGTAAATGCCTGGGTCAGCCTGCCCATCTGTCGTCATTTCTCCTGAATAGGGAGATCGGCATCATCGTCATGCTCAACATCCCCAGGCGTAATGATTTGGCCTGCGTGATGGTTAAAAAAGTTTGCTAGGTGAATATTTTGCGGTTTACATGCCAAAGGCAAGGCTCAATGAACGCAGTTCGGTTATCACCGCAGGCGAGAGGCGCGCCCCCAACAGGGCGATGCTGCGCGCTGTTGGGTTCAGCGATTCTGATTTTGAAAAGCCCATCATAGGGATTGCTTCGCTCTGGAGCGACATCACTCCGTGCAATGCGCATCTTGACAGGCTTGCAACCGAGGCCAGAAAAGGGATTGAAAGCGCAGGAGGCAAGGCGCAGACATTTGGCACAATTACCGTTAGTGACGGCATTTCAATGGGCACTTTGGGGATGAAATATTCCCTTGTTTCTCGCGAAGTCATCGCGGATTCGGTAGAGCTTGTTTCAAATGCGCAGTGCTTTGATGGGCTCGTTGCTATTGGGGGATGTGACAAGAACATGCCCGGCTGCCTCATGGCAATGGCGCGCCTGAACATCCCTTCGGTGTTCGTTTATGGCGGGACAATAAAGCCAGGGAATTATGCGGGAAAAGACATTGACATCGTGAGCGTTTTTGAGGCAGTGGGGCAGTATAGCGCAAACAAGATCTCGAAACAGGCTTTTGAGCAGGTTGAATGCCACGCATGCCCCGGCGCAGGCTCGTGCGGCGGCATGTACACTGCAAACACCATGGCGACCGCAATTGAAGCGCTTGGGATGAGCCTTCCGGGTTCTGCCTCTCACCCTGCGGAAAGTGCAAAAAAGGCAAAGGATGTCCTTGAAGCGGGGAAGGCCGTGGTAAAATTGCTCGAACTTGGAATAAAGCCGCGGGACATAATGACCAAGAAAGCATTCGAGAATGCAATAACCGTTGTCATGGCGCTCGGAGGGTCGACGAATTCGGTCTTGCATCTGATCGCAATGGCAAAAACCGTTGAGGTTCCTTTAGCGCTTGAGGATTTTGAACGCGTGGGCAAGAAGACCCCCCTGCTCGCTGATCTGAAGCCTTCGGGCAGGTATGTGATGGCTGACCTTGACAATGCAGGCGGGTCATCTGCGGTCCTGAAATTGCTGCTTGATGCGGGGCTTTTGCACGGCGATTGCATCACAGTTACAGGGAAAACAATGGCTGAGAACTTGGAAAATGCCCCCAAATTAAGGGAACACCAGCATGTAATTGCTGATCTGAAAAACCCTTTGGCAAAAAGCGGGCATCTGGTGATATTGCGCGGCAACCTTGCCCCGCAGGGGTCAGTTGCAAAGGTTTCGGGTCTCAAGAAGACCTCGATCACAGGCCCTGCCAAAGTCTTCGAATCAGAAGAGGAATGCCTTGATGCGATTTTGGCAAGGAAAATTATTGCCGGTGATGTCATTGTAATACGTTATGAAGGGCCTAAAGGCGGCCCCGGGATGCGCGAGATGCTTGCCCCGACTTCAGCGCTTATGGGTGCTGGTCTGGGTGAAAGTGTCGGCCTCATAACAGACGGCAGGTTTTCAGGAGGGACGCATGGCCTGGTTGTGGGGCATGTTTGCCCTGAGGCACAGGACGGAGGCCCGATAGCAATTGTTCAAAACGGCGACATGATAACGATTGATGCTGAAAAGCAATTGCTCTCAGCCGACCTTGCCGAAAATGAAATCAATGCAAGGCTTGCAAAGTGGAAAGCGCCCGCGCTCAAATGCATCGGTGTGCTCAGGAAGTACGCAAAAACAGTTGGTACGGCATCCGAGGGCGCGCTCACAGACCGCTGAAAAATTTTCTTGTTTTCCGCCGAAAATGCCCTTTTTGAGCCTTTTCGAGGGCTTTTGCGGCTATTGGTTTTTAAATCTTTTACCTGTGCTTTAATCAGTTTTCCCTCAAAGGGGAGCTAAAAGAGGAGGTAATGGTTTATGGCAGAATCACTCGTTGTAGGATCAAAGGTCAAGGATGCAATCAAGGCAGAGGACTGCAATACCGCAGGCGATGCTGTTGATGCCTTGAGCGAAGTCGTGGCCTCACTCATAAAGAAGGCTGCGGCAAGGGCGAAGGCGAACGGGCGCAAGACGGTCAGAGGCGTTGATTTTTAGGTGAAGGAAACTTTTTCCTTCATTTTTCTTATTTTTATCTTCTAATTCCAAATTCTACTGTTTGAATTTCAATTAATTCTTTTGTGCTATGGGACAATAATTTGTGGCCTTTTTTTGTCACGAGCACGTCATCCTCGATCCTGATGCCGAAGTTTTTCGGGATGTAAACCCCCGGCTCAATTGTGACCACATCGCCTTCCTGCAGCAAGCGCCCCTTTTTGCGCGAGAGCCGCGGGCGTGCGTGGATGATTTTGCCCAGTCCATGGCCAAGCCCGTGGCCGAAGTACCTTGCATAGCCGCCAAGCAGCCTGCGCGAATATTTGTAAATATCATTGCCATCAGATTTGGCCTTGACTTTCAAAATGCTTTTTTCATTAGCGCGCCTCACCAAACTATAAATTCGCTTTTCTTTTGCAGAGGCTTTACCAAAGTATATTGTGCGAGTCATGTCAGAGCAGTACCTGTTCACGCGCGCGCCGAAATCGATCACGCAAAATCCGCCTTCTGCAAGCCTTGCGCCGGTTGGCTTGTGGTGCCAGTCCACTGCGTTCTTTCCTATTGCAACGATCGGGGGGAATGCGTTGCGCGCGCCCGCTTTCCTGATTTGGGCATTGATGAACTTTGCAATGTCGCGCTCCGTGGCGAACTTCCCCGCCATTGCATGTGCAACAACTTTTGAAAAAATTGCGTCATTGATGCGGCAGCCTGCCTTGATTGGCCTGATTTTTTCTTTATGCACACTTTCACTCCTATTGAAAATGCACAACAAACCAATTTATATAGTACTTTAGCCACATTCAAACATTATGTTCCGCAGGAGAACACTTTACAAGGCTGAACTTGGAGAAGGCGGTGGAGGCCGTTTTTTTCCGCAGAGGCCGGAAAGCCCGCCCAAAAAAGAGAAGCCGGAAAAACCCCGTTCGCATGAGGCAATTTTAGCGCAGATTGCGATGGCCAACCAAAGACGCAGCCACAAGGTCGATTCGCCCCTCAATGATTGATTTTGCACTTTTCCTATGGAGTTACCCTTTCCACGACATAGTAATTGATCTCGTTTTCAGAATCAACCACGGCATTGAGCAGCTTTGTCTTTAAATTCCCCGCAAGCCTTACCATGCGCGATAGCTCGATGAAGTTGTACTTGTCGTCCTGCGCGGTGACGTTTATGCACCATTGGGAGTGCGCTTCCCCCGGCTTCTTTCCGCGCGGATAGACCCTGAAATCAAAGCCGAACTTGAATCCTGTCTTCACCACAAAGCCGCGCCCGCGCAGGTCGCGGAAAACCTGGTATTTGAGATAAAAATTCTTGACTTTTTTCGATGAGTACTTGATGAGGTCCTCTTCCAGGACCGCATTCCCGCTCTTCGAATCCGCTATTGCAAATTTCTCCTTTTCCTGCAAATAGAGCGCCTCAAAGAGGTCGAAGACGAGTTCGCGCTCAGTCTGCTCCCCAAAACCCTTCTGGCGCAGCGTGTCAGCGAGCCTTTTGTCCTTGCAAAGGACCTTGTCGTCAATAAGTATTGCCATGCATGTTTATATGCTTGAAAGGATTATAAATGGATTATCCGGTGGCTTTTATGCCTGCAGCAAAACCATTTTATGAGTACAACGCGAGGGCACGCAAACAATTGAGGGCTGGCGCTATTCCTGCGCGGGTCTACCGTCCTGAAGAGCTAAGGGATCCGCGCCGTGCCTCGAGGGAAAATTTATTGGTGAAAATTGCCAAGGAAAAAGACGAGGCCGGTTCGTGGCATACTTTCCGAATCCCCCTCAAAGTGCACCAGCGCTGGATCGGGGGATCGATCGATATTCAAAGCCAAGTGGCGCGTGCGGTTGATGCCGCCCGGAAAAGAGGGCTGAAGGCATTTGTGCTCGAGCTTGGTTGTGGTTTGGGTGATGTCTTGGCGGGGGAAAAAGCAAAATATGGGGATGACTTAGTGACTTATGGTTCCGTATTGAAGCGCACAAGGGGTGCTGATTATGCCGGCGTTGACCATTTGCTGGAGGGGGAATTGAGGAACTGCCTTCCGAGACGCCAAATATTCGATTTTGTGTTTTCCCTCACTGATGGGTCGTTTTCACACACCAGGCTCAAAGCCGGCAGTTTGGAAAGGGTTATTGGCTTACTCAGGCCAGGTGGCACTGCAGCCCTGCATATGGGGCGCGAGTTCTTTTCCGGCGATTTCGAATCATTAAGGGAAGTTAAAGCTGTTTTGGCGGAAAACGGCATCAAGCATTATGCTACGGAAAATGATGTACTTGTGTTTACAAAGCCTTATCCGCACCTTCCCTGACCTGTGCTAATTTATTAACCCCTTTACAGAATTATTAATCAGGTCTTTTTCAATGGAAAAACTCGACCCTTGGGGTTCATTTGCGGTCAATGATTATGGGCATGTGTTCCGTGAATTCGGCCTTGCGCAGTTCCCCGTGCAGTGGAATTCTGTAATGGACAACCATCTTTTTGAGCGCGGCGTGATAATTGCGCACAGGGATTTTGAGAGGGTGCTAAAGCGCATTGAATCAAAAAAGCCATTTGTAAATATCACAGGCATCGCCTCTTCAGGCCCATACCATTTGGGGCACAAGGCCGATATCGACCTCTTCAGGCTCTTTAAAAAAAAGGGCGCGAGGAACTACTTTGCGGTCAGCGACCTTGATGCTTTTTTGAGCAGGCCTGATGAGAAGATCCCCAACCTGGCAACGGCAAAGAAATGGGCGGTGCACAATGTTGCTGACCTGCTTGCACTTGGCCTTGATGAGGCTGACATTTACGTTCAGTCCCGCAAGGAAAACCGCTATTATGAATTCGCATTTGAATTGAGCAAGAAGATCACGAAAAACACCTTTGAAGCGGTGTATGGCCATGTGGACCTTGGAAAGGTTGGCGCGAATTTCCTGCAGTACGCTGACATCATGCATCCGCAGCTCACCGAATTCGAAGGTTCCATGCCCTCAGTTACAGGAATAGGTCTCGATCAGGATCCGCATGCGCGCCTTTGCAGGGACATTGCAAAAAGGCTCCCTTACAAAATGGAGGTTCCCTCGTTTTTGTATTTCAGGCACCAAAGCGGCCTGCAGCCCGGCGCAAAAATGTCCTCCTCGCACCCTGAAACCGCAATTTTCCTCAATGACCCGCCAAAAGACATCGAGAAAAAGATCAGGCGCGCGTTCTCCGGAGGGCAGCCCACTGTTGAGGAGCACCGCGCCAAGGGCGGCAACCTCGAAATAGATCTCGTGTTTGAAATGCTCAAGTTCCACTATCCAGATACAAAAGAGCTTGAGCGCATAGGGCAGGAATTTGCGGGCGGGAAGATGCTCGCCTCAGAGCTCAAGCAGTTCGCGATTGATTTCTTCGTGCCGCTCCTGAAAGAGCACCAGCAGAGGGCAAAGGAGAGCATGAAGAAGGCGGAGAAAATTGTTTACGGGTGAACTCCTTGTCACTTCCATATTCTACAGGCACTTGGTTTGCCGTTCCGTTGGTGAAAAATGGCTTTGGCGTGGGGGTTGTTGCAAGGGCTAGCAGTAAAGGGAAAATATTTCTGGGGTTTTTCTTTGGGCCTGTTAGAGCTTCAGTGCCTAAATTATCCGAAGTTGAAAAATTGAAACCTGCTGACGCGATAGGGGTTTTGCGGGTAGGTGATCTTTCTTTGATGGCCAAAGGATGGCCCATAATTGGTAAATCCAAGACATGGAATTTGAAAGAGTGGCCGGTGCCACAGTTCATCAGGCAAGATCCTTTATCGCACAAAGCATGGAAAGTGACTTACTGCGATGCTGATATGATTGCGCCAATGTCAGAGCAGCCTATTGCCTATGATGTTGCGTTGGAAAAAGATGCCGTGCTGGGCAGTGGAGCTTTGGAACTACTCCTGACGAAGCTATTGTATAACAACAATTATTAAATAGTATTACCCCAGTAATACTTTTAGAGGTGATTTTATGGATGTGATTCCCGCCAAGGTGACTCCGAAGCTCGTGCAGGAAATCGACAGCCTTGTGGAAGATGGCTGGTATGCAAGCCGTAGCGAAGTGATACGCGATGCCGTGCGTGAACTTGTGAAGAAAATGAAAGCCGAGAAGCTGGAAGCTGCAATCAAGGAGGACGTTGAGTGGGGCTTAAAGTAAATGCGGTAATAGATGCAGGTCCCCTCATCCATTTGCGCGAAATTGGCGCCGAGAAAGCCCTCTCGATTTTCGACCTGCTTACGACACAGGGCGTTGTGGAGGAAGTGCGTTCTGTTCCGGAGAAGGTAAAAATCTCGAATAATTTTGACAAGAATCTGGTGGCTATCCTCCAGAATGATTTTTCACTGGGGCTGGGAGAGTGCCAATGCATTGCTCTCGCAAAAGCCGAAAAAATTCCTCTCCTCCTCACGGATGACCTTGATGCAAGGACAACTGCGCTTTCATTAGGTCTCGAGCCTCATGGCACTGTGGGGATCATACTGAAAGCATATCGCAGCAAGGTATTTTCAAAAAGTGAGGCTCTTAGTTTTCTTATGCGTCTCAAGTCCTCTTCGACCCTTTACATAACANNAAAAAAGACGAAATGGTTAACCTATAAGTAATCCAGATTCACATCACTTTGGCGCCCGCTGGCACATCTTTTGCCGGGTGCAGCAGGACGCAATCGCTCCCGATGTCAATTGCAAGTATCATCCCCTGGCTCTCAAGGCCGCGCATCTTGCGGTATTCAAGGTTTGCAATGACCGGAATCTGCTTTCCGATCAATTCCTCGGGCCTGTGCGTGAGGGCGATCCCTGCAAGGATCTGCCGCCTCTCATTTCCCAAATCAATGTCGAGCTTCAATAATTTGTCGGAGTTGGGAGCCTTTTCTGCGTTGATTATCCTTCCTATCCTGATCTGCATTTTGGAAAAATATTCATAGCTGATTTTGTCAGTCTGCTGGGGTGAGCCCTGTGGCCCCTGGGCATTTTGGGCCAATGTGATTTGTCCGTTTTGTTTTTTTGCTGCAATGGCATTTTGCACTTCTTCATTTTTTTCGCCATGTGCGGTTGCGCTTTCACTTTGCACCGCTTTCTTTTGCTGTTTCGCTTCCACTCCCGATCACTTCCGTTTCGATTTTTTCGTCCTTGAGCCTTTTGAGAAGGTCCTTGAAATACTGGTTGTCCTGCGCTTTGAGGCAGACCTTGTCGGTTTTGCGCAAAAGCGCGATGTTGACAATCTTGTTCATGGTATCTCCCCATTCCAATATATCCTCGCACGGCTTCCTTTTCTTCCCGACGGCTTTTTTCACTTCCTCCATAATGTGGCGCGCCTTTTGTATGAATGAGGTGGTGAACCCGAATTTTTCCTTCGGGCTTGCATCTACAATGAGGAGCAGTATGACTTCCTTTGCGCCGGCCACTGCCTTGTCAATGAACGCTTCGTCGTTCTCGGTTTCAGAAAGTATTGGTATGAGTATTTTCATGCTATTTACCCTTATCCTATGTACTGGTATAAGTCCTTTTTCTTTTCTATTACCTGCCCTTCCTCTTTCAAAAACTCATTTGCGATCCTTACAACAGTCGGGGTGAGGCCTGTTTTTTGCGATAACTGCAGCAGCGGGGCGGCCTTGAGCTGCTTTATCTCTGAAAGGACCTTAAATTGGGCGCTCTCCAAAAGGGCGTTATTGATGATGAAAAATTCGCCGCTAAATGCACGTGTGCCCTTTATCTCGCCCGCTTTTATCCTCTCGCGCAGCTCATCACTGAGCGCTTTTGCGCGCATCTCGTTTTTCACGACCAAAAACCCGTCCTTTTCAAGTGAAAATTCCTCAATGGGCTTTTCCGTATTGTCGAACTTCTGGCCCGGGTCGGCCCGGCTTTTTTTTGGGATGATATAGAGCGCTTTCCTGAAATGCTCGCTTGACTTGAATTTTATGACGGCCCCTTTTTCAAGCATTTCCTTAAACTTTGCCTTTTCTGCTTCACTGAGCTTTTTCTCAAACCAGCCCTCCATCAGGTCACGGTTCGGCAGTTTCTTGAGAAGTTCCAGTATTTTCTGCTCGGCGCCGTCAAATGCAGCAGGCGGTTTTTGCACTGCCTGAGCGGCCCCTTCCACCATCACCCATATGCCGTCCCGCGCTTTTGAGAGCTCATACTCCTTTTCAGGCTGCAGCCCTGCAGCCATGGCTTCTTCAGGGGCGAAAACAAGTGAAAATGAGCCGTTTTTCTTCGTAATTTTTACCATTTTTCCACATAAAGGTGGAGGTGGAAAGGTGTTAAAAAGATTGGGAAACAAGCCCGTTAAATGCGTAAAACATTAAATAAGGGTTTTCATCACAATATGCTCGTGGTTTAGATGGGCACAGCGATTGGCGAGATAGTTCCAAGGCAGCACATCTCACTTGATGCGCTAAATGGCAAGACAGTGGGGTTTGACTCTTACAATATAATCTACCAGTTCCTCTCAAGCATCCGCGGCGAGGACGGCACACCCCTCAAGGACTCGCACGGGAACGTTACATCCCACCTTGCAGGCCTGTTCTATCGCACAATAAGCCTTTATGAAAAGGGCTTGCGGCCGGTTTTCGTCTTTGACGGCACCCCTAGCGCTCTCAAGTGCAGGACACTGCAAAAGCGCCATGAAATCCGAACTGAGGCAATTGCTAGGCATGCAGAGGCGGTTGCTGCGGGGAAAATGGATGACGCAAGGAAATACGGGTCGCGTGCCCTGCGGCTTGATGCAAAAATGATCGGGGATGCAAAGGAGCTAATCTCGCTCCTCGGCTTTGCGGCAATAACCGCGCCCGGGGAGGGCGAGGCGCAGCTTTGCCATATGGTGAAGGCAGGAGCGCTCGATGGCTGCATAAGCCAGGATTATGACTGCCTGCTGTTTGGAACGCCCGTGCTCTACCGCAACATCGGGATCAGCGGAAAGCGCAAAGTTCCGGGAAAAAACATTTACGCCGATGTCGAGCCGGAAAAAGTGATTCTTGAAAAAGTTCTTGCGGAAAACGGCATCTCGCGCCAAAAGCTCATCTGGCTCGGTATCCTGATCGGCACTGATTTCAATGAAAAATTCCCCAAAATCGGCGTGAAGGGCGCGCTCAAGCTTGTGAAGGCCCACGATTCGTTTGAGGATATCATTTCGCAGACAAAGCATGCTCCTGATTTTGACTTCCGCGAAATTGAGAACCTGTTCCTGCAGCCGCAGGTGACTGACGATTATACAATAAGCTTTGGCGCCCCCCAGCGTGAAAAGCTGGTGGATTTCCTTTGCAGCAGGCATGATTTTTCATTTGACCGCGTACAGAAGTCGCTTGATCGGCTCGAGCAAAGGTTTAAAGAGAAGTCAAGACAATCAACATTGGGTGCCTGGACGCCAAAAGGGCAGGAGTGAGGGGGGGCAAAATGCAGGTGGGAATTCCATGAAAGCAAAATACTTTCTTCCGACAAAGGTAATTTTTGGGGAAAAATCGTTCCAGCAACTCTTCGGGGAGCTGAAGGATGCGAATGTGGCAAAGCCGCTTGTTGTCTGCGGAAAGCACTTCACTTCCTCATTCAAGTTCAGCTCGCTTGAGGAAAACCTCCCCGTTTTCGAGTCTTTCACCGATGTCGAATCAAACCCTTCCACGCAAACGGTTGACCGCGCAGCGCAGGTGCTAAATGAGAAGGGCTGTGATGCAGTGATAGGGATCGGCGGCGGCAGCGTAATGGATGCGGCAAAAGTGGTTGCAGCAATGAAAAATTCGGGAAAAAAGAGCGAGGATTTCTACAGGCGAATCTCCGTTAAGGAGAAGGTCCCGTTCTTTGCGCTTCCGACAACTTCAGGTTCCGGCAGCGAAGTCACGAAGTATTCAGTGCTCACATTGCCTGACGGATCGAAAAAGACTTTGCGCTCTGATAAGTTCTACGCAAAAGTTGCAATTATCGACCCGGAACTCACATATACCGTCCCTAGGGAAACCACGGCAGCATCCGGCATTGATGCGTTCTGCCAGGCAGTTGAAGCTTACTGGTCAAGGAACGCCATGCCGGAAACTGACAAGTTTGCGCAGGAAGCTATCCGTCTTGCATACCACAATTTATTCAAGGTTGTAAATGACCCCGACAAGGCGGCGCGCTACAACCTCTCGCTTGCATCACTTCGCGCAGGGCAGGCGTTCAGCAATACGGGGACTACGGCATGCCACAGCACCTCATATGCGTTCACGAAATATTATGGCCTCGTGCACGGGTTTGCGGTCGCAATCACGCTTCCCTGGTTTTTTGAATTTTATTCTTTGAAATCAGGGGAAAAATGCATGGAAATCAGCAACATCCTGGGCGCGAAAACAATCAGGCAGGGCAGGGAAAAGCTCACCGAACTCCTCAGGTCAATAGGCGCTCCCACAGGGCTTGAGGAGATCGGGTGCCCGCGGAGTGACTTTCCCAAACTGGTTGAAATGTGCCTTGTGAACAGGCCCGCAAACCCGAGAAAGCACACGGCAAAAGACATTGAACGGATGCTGAATGAACTTTACTGAAAATTTATCCAAGGCCATCGGTGAGCTGCTCTGTTGTAAAAAATGCTGTTGAATGGAGTTTAGTGAAAATTAACCCTGCCATTAACATTACTTGTTGATTTCTTTTTCCCAATAGCCCTATACGCATCCCCTAAAAGGTAGATTGAGCCGCAAACAAGCACCAGACCATCCTTCCCCGCGCGGCTTTGGGCCTGCGCAAGGGCTTTTTCCACAGGAATGAAAATATCCCCTTTCCCGATAATCCCGAGAATTTCCTCAGGGTCTGCTGCCCTTGCACTATCGAATTTTGTGAGTATCAGCTCATCCGCCTCTCCAAGCAGCCCCTTTGCCGCTGCAATATCCTTGTCCCTCATCGCGCCAAAAACCGCGATCAATTTCTTATACTTGAAAAGCAGCAGCGATCCGCGCAGGGTTTCCCAGCCCTGCGGGTTGTGCGCCGCATCAAAAACAAGCAGTGGGTTCTTTTTCACAACATCGAGCCTTCCAGCCCAAAATGATCTCAAAATCCCGTTTCTTATGCTGCTATCACTCACATCAATGCCTTTTTCACGCAGAGCGATGCACGCCGCAGCTGCAACTGCCGCATTTTCGCACTGGTATGCCCCGATCATTTTCATTTTGATGCCCCTGAGCCCCTGAGGGAGGATTAAATTGAATTCATTTCCCTTATCCGTAGAAGAGACAACTTCCCAGTGGCAAACAACCATTTTCGCGTTTTTCCTGAGTGCCTCCTGCGAGATGGCTTCCATTCCCGCATTGCTTTTTGCGACCACAACAACTGAGCCCTGCTTTATTATTCCAGCCTTTTCAAAGGCAATCTGTCCGATGGTTTCCCCCAGATACTCCGTGTGCTCGAGCGAAATTGAAGTGATGGCGCAAACCTTTGGCGAGAGGACATTCGTCGCATCGAGCCTTCCGCCAAGGCCGGTCTCGGCGACAAGAATTTCTATCCTTTCATCAATTGCGTGCCGGTATGCCATCGCCGTTAGCACTTCAAATTGGCTTGGCTGCAAATTGTTTTTTTCAATTATTTGGCGGAAAAAGCCAGTAAGCTGTGCAAATTTTTTTTGTGAAATATCCCCGCCATTCACTTTTATGCGCTCCGTCGGCTCTAGCAGGTGCGGGGATGTGTAGAGCATTGTCCTATGCCCCTGCTCGCGCAAAATGCTTTCAAGAAAAGCGCATGTGCTCCCTTTTCCGTTGCTCCCTGCAATGTGCACTGCATTGATTTTTTGCGGATCAATCCCTGCAAGCTCGCATAGTTTTAAGATATTCGAGAGGTCAAAGCCGCTCATCTTCACCCCTAGTGCATCGAGCCACTTTTTGGATTGATGGTAACCCATCTGCATAACAAAAAGTTGCCTGCAGGATTTTAAATCATGATTGCAAGCACCACGCTGCCGCCCAGCGCAAGCGCGGCCCCGGCGAACTGGTGGGGGAGTATCTTTTCCTTGTTGAGCGTGAGCCCGAGCATTATAGCGATCGCAGGGTAGCTCTCAGTAATTGCAGTTACAATGGAAATGTTGTGTGCCGCGGTTGCAAATGCATAGAATAGCCATGCAAGGGTGTCAAATATCCCCATTCCAATTAAGAGCTTTTTGTGCTTTAGCGCATTTGCGGCAAATGTGTGCAGCGTCTTTGTATACCAGATATAGCAGAGCGAAAATATGGTGAAGAAAAGCCACGGCGCCCATATTATAAGGAGCGGCGAAATTGTCTTTGCGCCAAAGCCTGTCATGAAGTTGAGCAGGCCCATCCCGATCGCGCCTGCAACCCCTATGAGAACCCCTTTTTCAATTCCTGCAAGGCCGTTTTTGAGGGAAAGTGATTTTGCCGCAATAAGCACTATACCTGCAAAAACAAGGGACATTGCAGCAAGTTGCGGTATTGTCACTGCTTCGTTTANNATGGCAAGCACTGCAGTCACAGGAAGCTCGAGCTCGAGGATGATTTCAATCACAGAGAGCTTCCCTTTCTTGAGGGCCTCGAAATCCGTTATTGCGACAATGAATGTGAGCAGGCCGATTGCAATGAGCATGGTCAGGTTTGAGCCGCTGAACATGAGGGGGAGCTGCGTGAATGCAAATGGGAGCAGCATGATCGTGCCAACGACACCGATGAATGCGAGCGCTTCCACATCCCCGACTTTCCACACCGCCCGCTGTATCAGGAAATCCCCTATCCCCCCAGCAGAGCATTGCGCCAAATGCGGCGAGCAATGCGATTTCAAAAGCCACGGGATAATAATAAATCCGGGATTAATAATGCTGCTGTTATTTGCCGGCCTTGCCGCGGAAAACCCTCAAAACTGCCACAGGCCCTTTTCAACTCAAGGCCAAAGGGCCATATGCCCTTTCGGATGCCATGGCCCAACGCAAGATACTTTTCAGGCAAGGCCTTTATTTGCCGGATAATGCACCATTCCGGCTTTGAGTTATATTAAATAATTCAACATTCCCATTCTATTCATGCGGCGCGCGGTCCTTGTGTGCAACGGCAGCATTGACACAAAGCACCTTTATGTGCATATAGGCAATGGTGATTTTCTCATTGCTGTTGACGGAGGGGCAAATAAGCTGATAAAAACAAATTTTGTGCCCTCGTTGCTCATTGGCGACATGGATTCGATCAGCAGCGCCGCGCAAAAAAAATACCGCAAAGTAAAGCAGCTTAAATTTTCGCCTGATGGCAATTTGGTTGACCTTGAGCTTGCGCTCAATTACTGCATCGAAAAAAATTTGCGCGATATCCTGGTTTTGGGCGCTGTGGGAAGCAGGGTTGACATGACTTTGGCAAATATCCTCTGCCTTGCAAAACTGCCTGGAAACACCAATTGCCGCATCATGCATGAAAACCAGGAAATATTCCTCCTCCCCAAAAAATTCATTTTCGTTTCGGTTCCGGGTGAAAAGGTTTCATTTATCCCGCTTGGAGGGGACGTGAAGGGGCTAACTCTCAGGGGGTTCAAATTCGAACTTAAAGATTACACGCTCCCCTTTGGCACAGGCATTGGCATCAGCAACGAGTTGCGCTCAAAGAGGGCCGGCGTTTCATTCACCCACGGCAAGCTGCTTTGCGTGCACATGCACAAGTGGTTCTGAATTTTTTATGCCCTAGGAAAATCCGTGCTTTCCCTTCATGGGGACGAATGCAAAAAGCGAGCCGTCAAAAGATTTTTTCACAGGCTTCCCTTTTTCGCGAATCATTATTTCAAGAATCTGGGTGTGCTGGTCGCCAACAGGGGCAACTATCCTTCCGCCTTCTGAAAGATCGCTGAAGAGCTTTTTTGGGATGAAAGGGCAGGCGCAGCTTAGGATTATCCTGTCAAATGGCGCCTTGCCCGCAATCCCTTCCGAACCATCCCCCGCAATGACCTCAACATTTGCAATTCCCTCTTTTTTGAGGTTTTCAATGGATGCTGCTGCAAGCTTTGGGTTTATTTCCGCCCCGTACACCCTGCCTTTTTCGCCAGCAATCCTTGAAAGCAGTGCCAGTACAAACCCCGAGCCGCTCCCCACTTCAAGCACCTTCATGCCCTCCTTTACGGACAATAACTCAAGCATTATTGCAATTGTGCTCGGCTGCGAGATGGTCTGGGATTCGCCGATAGGCAGTGCATCATCCGCATACGCATAGCGCTCCAGGCTCTTTGGGACAAAGTTTTCCCTGCCAACCGAAAGGAATGCATCCCTGACGCTTTTGCTCTTGATGGCAAAGCCGCTGATGTACTCAACTAGCTGTGAGCGCCTTTTTGAATGCTCTTCCCCGCTCATTTTTCTTCCCGCTCCTCGATGAGCTTTCGCAGTTCCTTAAACCTGTTTATGGTGCCAAGCTCTGCTTCCCCTATGACAGGTACGCCTTCAATGCTTTTGTATTTATACTCCTTTGTGACTATGATGGATCCTGATTCCACTGCTGCGCTTGTCTTTGCAAGCTCAATCGCTTTTTTGGGGATGTCAAATTTTCCCTTTCCTGTGCTTATGAACATCCCTTTTTCGGAATTTGCAAATGCGTCAAATGGCGCGTGCTCAAAGAGGGCCATCTTGACCCCGAGGTCATGGAGCCGCTCGAGCAGCCGCTCGCGTGGGATGTCATCGACTTTTTCGGCCTGCGGCCCGATGTCAAATATATCGACATCGCGCAAAAGCTTTGTCCCGAGCTTGCATTCCATCCTTCGCGCGGTATCGAGTGATGTGCTCGCGCCCTTTTCAAATCTGTGGAGCGTTTCAGCCGCAATATCGAGCTTTTCTGCAAGCTCATCTAGCGAGAGTTCAAGCTCCCTGCGCTTTTTTGCAATCGCCTCATTGTCAATGTCCACAAGTTGCTTTCCCTTGAAGTAACGCATCTTGGGGAAGCGGTCATCAAGGAGCCTTTCAAAGGTTGCTGCGCTGACTGCAGGTATTGAGTAGCGCAGGTAAACAGTGTCATCTGCCATTCCAAACACCTTTGTCCTCTCCCCTATGATTATGGGGGATGCATTGATCACGCGGCTGAGCTTTTTCAGCTCTGCACCCTGTTCCTTCCTGATTGAATCTATGTTGTCATAGATTTTCATGAGCAGGGTCTGCCCGCCGCTTTTTGCAATTATGTCAAAGCATGTGTTGGACTCAAGGAAAGTGGTTATGCGGTAATCCGCGTTCCTGAGCGCTGCAATTGTGCGGTATATTATATCTTGGCGGGTCATAGCGCTCCTGCGATGAATGAGAGCAGTGCGGCTGCCATGCCAATTTTTGCAAATTTTTGCGATGATGCGAATTCCCGCCCCGAAAGCAGAAGGAAGGAGTGCAAAAACAACGCTGCCGCAATTGCAAGAAGCGCGAGATAGGCGCCTCCTGCAAGGATGCCGCCGGTAAGCGCAATAATCCCGAAAGAAACTGCGCCGATATATGCAAACAGGACGATTTTTTTTATCCCTGCAAAGCTTGCAATCATCGGCAGTGTTAGCTTGATCCCCCTATCGCCCTCTACATCACCCATATCCTTTATTATTTCGCGCGCGGCATTTGCAAAGAATGCCGACCCTGCAATAAGTACAATCCCGTAATATTCCTGCGCAATGGCGGCGCCGAAAACAAGTGTGAGCGCAGTGCCCAGGGCAACCACATAATTGCCAAGGAACTTGAAATTCTGCATCACCCCCGAATAGAGTATCAGCAGCGCAGAAACTATGGCTGCAATTGCAAATGCCTGCCGGTTTATAAGGTATGCCGCGCCGATTCCTGCCACAAACATTATTGCGCTCAGCAACAGCGCATTTGCCCTCTCCTTTTCACCCCCGAGTTTCTTCCTGCCAAGCCGCTCATCAATGCCTGTGTCAAAATAGTCATTGATTATGTTCCCTGCCGCAGTGATCACGAATGCGCAGGCCATGCCTAAAAGCAGCTGTGGGCTTAGCGCAATGGATTTTGAGACAATTGTATGGCCTGCAAATACGCCGGCTGAGGCAAGGGCGCAGTTTCCCGCCCTCATGAGTGAAAAATACCTTGCCATACCCATACAATCCATTAAAGATAATTAAAGGTTATGCCCGGCTGGTGGGTTTTGGCAAAATGCTTGCTTGATGCGCCGCCAATTATCCCCGCCTCTTTGCCTGATTGCGTTCAGGGCGCTGCGCTTTATTTAAAAACCAAAAAATGCGCCTTACGGCAGATAACGTAAGTATTTCCTTCAGCCAGGCAGCATTTATAACGGTTTCATATCCGTTTTTCCTAGAGGTGTCTTGATTTTGGAGGATGTTTATTCTTATCTTGAAAAGGTGCAAAGCCAAAGGCCCCTTGTGCACCACATCACAAACTGGGTCACGATATACGATTGCGCCAACATGACAAGGTGCTTTGGGGCGCTCCCGGTGATGGCGCATGCAAAAGAGGAAGTTGAGCAGATGGCAGGGATTGCAGGCGCGCTTGTGCTTAACATCGGGACGCTTACAAATGAGCTTGTTGAATCGATGATACTTGCCGCAAGGGTGGCAAACAAAAAAGGGATCCCCGTGGTTTTGGATGTTGTGGGCGCAGGGGCAACTGATATGCGTACGCTAAAAGTCAGGGAGATACTCGGAAAAGTGCGCGTTGACATAATCAAGGGCAATGCCGCAGAGATCGGCACTGTTGCAGGGGTAGAATCTCAGGTGCGCGGGGTTGAATCCATTTCCGTTGCGCAAAGGCCGCCCGTGATCGCCCAAATGCTTGCAAAGGAGCGCAGCTGCGTTGTTGTCATCACAGGCAGGGACGATATTGTGGCGGGCAGGGATGAGTGCTATGTTATCTCCAACGGCCATGAGATGATGGGAAAAGTCGTGGGGACAGGCTGCATGGCGGCATCAGTCCTTGGTGCTTTTGCCGCAACCGGAAAAGATTATGCAAAGCAGTGCGCCGCAGCAATGTCATGCTATGGGATAGCAGGCGAGATCGCGGCAAAAAAGAGCGCGGGGCCCGGGTCATTTAAGGAAAATTTCTATGACGCGGTATACCTGCTTTCGGCAAAGGAAATAAATGCAATGCAGAAGATTTCTGTTGCCGCCATGCAGGAATAAATTTTTTGCCCTGATTTTTTTGAAAGGTTTGTGCGGGCGGATTTTGTGCACGCAAAGAATTTTTTTAGAATTTGATTTTATTGGGGATTTGGTTTTTTTTGGGGTGTGGGATTTATGAGAAACTGGGATTTTTACATGGTCACGGATTCAGCCCTTAGCAAGGGCGGGGTGCTAAATGATGTGGGCCAGGCAATTTCTGCTGGGTGCACTGCCGTGCAGTACCGCGAGAAGAGCCTTCCTTTTGAAAAGATGGCCATGGAGGCAAAGGCAATCGCCGCGCTGTGCAAGGGCAGGGCGGATTTTATCGTCAATGACCATCTTGATGTGATGCTTGCAAGTGGCGCTGACGGCATCCATATAGGGGATGGCGACGTTGCAATTGAAGAGATAAAAAAAGCCGCCCCCAACGCAATCATAGGCGTTAGCGTGCGGTCGGCCAAAGAGGCCAAAGATGCACAGGATAAGGGCGCATCATATGTAGGCCTAGGGCCGGTATTTCCCACTTCCACAAAACCTGATGCGGGGCTGCCGGTCGGCCTTTCGGAAATTGGCTCTGTAAAAAAGGCAGTTACAATCCCTGTGATTGCAATAGGCGGCATAAATCACTCAAACGTTGCCCGTGTGATACATGCAGGGGCTGACGGGGCCGCGATGATTTCGGCAATAGTTGCAAGCGATGGCGTTTTTTCCGCCGTCAGCGAAGCGAAAAGGATAATTAATGAATCGCGCAGGGTATGACCATGGTTACGCAAATGCAGCTTGCAGCAGATGGCAAGGTCAGCGAAGAAATGGAAATAGTGGCCCAAAAGGAAAATTTTGATTCCAAAAAGCTTCGCAGGGAAATTGCCGCAGGGCGGATAATAATCCCTGCTAACAAGGTGCACCTCAAAAAAGGCCTTGTTCCGATAGGGATCGGAAAGGGGCTTTCAACAAAGATCAATGCAAACATCGGCGCTTCAAGGGTGCGCGCCTGCATTGATGAGGAGCTTGAGAAGGTGCGCATATGCATGAAATATGGCGCTGACACTGCAATGGACCTGAGCACAGGCGGCAACCTTGATGAAATAAGGTCTGCAATAATCGGCGAGGCAACAATTCCTATCGGCACAGTGCCTGTCTATCAGGTGGTTGAGGAGAAGGGAACTATTGACGACCTCACTGCTGATGATTTTTTGCAGGTGATTGAAAAGCAGGCAAGGCAGGGCGTTGATTACATGACGATCCATGCAGGTATCCTTCTAAAGCACCTGCCGCTCACAAAGGGAAGGATCACAGGGGTTGTTTCACGGGGGGGAAGCATCATGCAGCGCTGGATGTCTGTGCACAAGACGCAAAACCCCCTCTACAGTGTATATGGCCAGATACTCGATATTTTCGCTGATTATGATGTCACTGTAAGCCTTGGGGATTCGCTCCGGCCGGGATGCGTGCATGACGCAACCGACAGGGCGCAGATAGCCGAACTCAAAACATTAGGCGAACTGACGAAAAAGACGTGGAAAAAAGGCGTTCAGGTAATGGTAGAAGGGCCTGGCCATATCCCGATGCATGAGATCAGGCTCAATGTGGATTTGCAGAAAAAATACTGCCACGGGGCGCCTTTTTATGTCCTGGGGCCGCTTGTAACGGACATTTCCCCCGGGTATGACCATATTTCCTCAGCCATAGGCGCTGCAATGGCAGGGTACTATGGCGCTGATTATTTATGCTATGTGACCCCAAAGGAGCATCTCGGCCTTCCTGATGCAGATGATGTGCGCGAAGGGATCATTGCATACAAGATCGCTGCGCATGCAGCCGACATTGCAAAAGGGATAAAGGGGGCAAGGGAGCGCGATGACGAGCTTTCAAGGGCGAGGTATGCCATGGACTGGGAAAGGCAGTTTGCGCTCTCACTTGACCCTGAGCGCGCAAAGGAGTACCGTACAAAGGACCTTTCTGCAGGGGCGGACTTCTGCTCCATGTGCGGTCCCGATTTTTGCTCGATGCGCCTTGACCAGAAGACACGCGGCCTTGAAACTTACAATGAAAGGCGCGTGGGGGAAAAGCGCGCCCATAAATACGCAAAGGCAGAAAATGACGGCTCGTTCATGGAAGTGGATGAATTGTTTTCAAAGAAAAGTGAAAAAGGGAATGGAAAGAAATGACTTAAGCGGAACTGGAAAAATAATTGCTGGGAAAAGGAAAAATCCGGTGCATCAGATGGATCTAAGTGAGCTTGGCGGGGAATTTGCGTTCATAAACAGGATCGCAGTAAAGCCGCGGCTCAAAAGTGTTGTTGTGGGAATCGGCGATGATGCGGCTGTCGTAAGGGCGGGAAATAGGCTGCTTGCAATCACTACTGATATGCTCGTTGAGCGCGACCATTTTTCGCTTGAATATTTCACGCCCCGCCAGCTCGGGATTAAAGCCATGGAATCAAATGTGAGTGACATTGCAGCAATGGGCGCAAAGCCGCTTTATGCTTTCATTTCAATATGCCTTCCGAAAAGTGCAACTGTGGAATTCATTGACGGCTTTTATGCGGGGGTTTATGAATCTGCAGGCAGGCACGGGGCTGATGTATTGGGAGGGGATACAACGCATGGGGACACCATTGTGGTGAACATCGCCCTGATCGGGGAGATACAAAATCCCAAAATCCGCAAAACCCTCCAAATTCCAAAAAATTCCAAAAAAATGATTACTTCCGCAGCTTCAAATTCCCAAATTGCCAAAATGCTGCCGCTGCGCTCGAATGCAAAGGAAGGCGACCTGATTTTTGTCACAGGCCACCTCGGCGCCTCGGCCGCAGGCCTCAAGCTGTTCCTCAAAAAAACCGAAGGCTTTGATTTTGTGAAAAAAAAGCACCTTGAGCCAAGCGCGCGTATGGACCTTTCGCAAAGAATCGCAAAGATCGCGAACGCGATGGAGGATGTGAGTGACGGCCTTGCGTCCGAGGTGCGCAACATCTGCCTTGCAAGCAAAAAGGGCGCGGTGATTTATGCGCAAAATGTGCCGGTCGCAAAGGAAACAAAAGCTGCTGCATCCGCCTGCGGAAACGACGCGCTCGATTATGCGCTTTTTGGCGGCGAGGACTTCGAGCTGGTGTTCACGGTGCCTGAAAAGTTCAAATCGAAGGCGCAAAAGCTCGGCACGCTTGTGGGGAAGGTCACAAAGGGCGGCGGGGTTTTCCTTGAAAAGAACGGAGTGGTGGCTGAACTCAAAAGGTTCGGGTACGACCATTTTGCGTGAAGTGCTGCCTTGCGATTATTCCGCGAAACATTTATATTGTAGCGGTCTGTTTTTTTTACTGATGAGGCATCCAGTAAACAAACTCCAAAGAAGGGCAATAGAGCAACTGCGCTCTGCAGGTAGGGGGGTTTCCCGGTTGAGTTCACCCCAAGGCTCGCTTCCAGTTCCACTCAGGCCGCGTGTTTTTAGAAGCTCAAAGAAAACAACCCTGCACGGGCTCAAGAGGAAAACTCAGCCTGCAGTGGCTTCAAATCAGATGCCTGATTTTAGGCTTATCGACAGGCTGGAAAAAATTAAAGCTACTCATGAAGTCGCTTTTAACAGGCGGCCTGAACTCGTTGCTGCTCTGGCGCGTGAGCAGCAAAAACTTACTGGATTTAAATGGTTTGGGGAAATTCACCAGATAGAAGCTCTCAATACCCGCAAAAAAATCCCATACAAAGGAAAAAAATGGGAGTATATGAAAAATCTAGCCAGAAAGCAAAGGGCAAGGACCATCCTTACAAAATATTCAAAAGAAATCCGTGCTGACCCAAGGCTTGCAGTAAATAGAAATGCAACCGGGGCTATCCTTTCCTATGAGAGAATCAAGATTGGGTCCAGATCACTTATGGATGCCTTGCTTGAAAAATTTGAAATGGAAGGCAATGCTGAAGCAGTGAATGCTTTGCGCCAAGGCCATAAATTAATCTTTATTAAAGAAAGCGGAAAATGGGCAGATTCAGTTAAAGAGAAAGCCAGAAATATGCTGGAAGCGCAAAGAAGGCGCCAAGGGTATGTTGAAGAGAGAATAGATGAAGAAGAATTCTAGTGAGCATTGAGTAATGATGCCCCATATTGCGCCTTGAACATAAAACTCATTTTTTCTCAAGCAAGAACAAAAAAGAATTTAGAGGATGCTAAAGTTACGCACTTTTCTTCTTGCCCTTTTTCCTCAGGCGCAGCTTGCGTGAGTTGCATTTGCGGCACTTTGCTGGCGGCTTGCTGTGGTTGGAGCGGTTCTTTGCGTTGCACCGCATGCAGATCCAAACGTCCTGGAATATCCTTTTTGCTGCAACCGGATTCAATGCGCCCATTTCCAATACCCCGATTTTTAATTGCCAAAATTATACAGCCTATCCCATCGCGGATGGGAAAACTGCCGTAACCAACAGGCCGGGCAGCAATAAACATTTCAAGTATTCATTTACCCGATCTGTTGCAGCCTCAACTGTTGTTTTCGTACTAATTCCACCACTGAAAACTATTTAAATGCAATGGGGCGATTTTCTAGTAGAAAGGACGGTTTTCCTCAAAGGAAGATAAAGGCTGAATATAAAGCTTTTTCTTTTCGCCAGCGTTTTCTTTTGGGCTAAACCAAAAGAAANNGCATATGCGGCGAGGTTCAGAGGCCGTCCGGGGCACTCTTATTTTATTCAAGTGGGGATCGTGTATTATTGAATCCTGTTAAGGGGGTCGGAAGAATGGCAAGCGATGAGGAGATACTCCAGTTGTGGAAAAGGCTCTCTGAAAAATTGAAAGGGCCTGATGCAATCACCGGGTTATACCGCAACGCGCAGGGCACCGGCAGGCAGGAAGGGATTTTGGCAATGGAAAATGAACTGGTTAGGGATGAGACTGTTGAAAAAGCACTGAAGGGTTTTGGCTGGGGAAAGAATAACAGGGCCGCCGTGATTACCACAAGGGCGGTGATCAGGGAAGCTGCGGGCATTGCAAAAGGGAAGGTGGGCAAATGAATCGGGGGGGATGGTGCCTTTTTTAGGGAATATTGCAGGTTAATATACTGGAAGAGAATAATGGGTAATCACGGATAAATGCGAAGTTTTTGAACAGTACCCCTGCCGCATTATCGTCCTTTCCAATCTTGTTTCAATTGGAATATACCTTGCCGGCTCATTTATTATTTACAACGCCGTTGGCAAGAACGCACTTGCCTTTAGGCGGGTGATGAATTGCTGGTGGCGGCGTTGTGTGCTGTGCCTNNCCTTTTAGGGGCGGGTCGTTTTACCGGATCGGGCCCGCCTGGCTTGCGGTTTACTTGCTTTATATTTTATTTTTGGAAATAATGCTGATGAAAAATAGCTGCGTGAATTGTTATTATTTCGGGAAGCTTTGTGCTTTTGGGAAAGGAAAACTTGCTTCAATCCTGTTCCGGAAAGGAGATAACGGGGCGTTTTGCAGCCGCCAAATTACATGGAAAAATATTTTTCCTGATTTTCTAGTTTCTCTAATCCCCCTGTTCGCGGGAGTTTGCCTGCTGGCATTGAATTCCAGTCTCCTCCTTTTGTTTTTGGTAATTTTGCTGTTAATATTGACTTCAGCTGGCAATGGATTGGTCCGCGGATCGCTCGCCTGCAATCACTGCAGGCAAAGGGAACTTGGCTGTCCGGCGCAAAAACTAATCAATAAAACAGGAGGCAATTTGCACTAAACGGGGTTAGCGTTTCCCCGCTTTCTTTATATTGCTTTTCCTGATTGCATTCTATGATGCTTGGCCGGCTGACCGAAAAATTCAAGAGCTTGGAATTCCGCACATCTTTATTCGTTTCAGTCTTCATCGCTGCAGTGATAATGTCAAATGTCCTTGGCAGCAAGATCGCGGCCATAACCGTTTTCGGCATCCTGATCCAGTTCTCTGTGGGCCTCATACCGTTCTTTTTCACATTCTTCATACTCGATGCGATCAATGAGGTACACGGCAGGGAAAAGACGCGCGAAGTCATATGGACGGGCGTTTTGGTTTTGGCATTTGTCTCGGTTGTCACTGCACTTTCGGTAATGATGCCGTTTGCCGCGCGCAGCTGGCTCGGGCCGGACCAGTTCAACCCTGTGTTCAGCTCGGGTCTCCGGATCATAATTGCAAGTATCATAGCGTTTGCGACAGCAGACCTCAATGACGCGTTTGTCTACCACAGGCTGCGCGAAATGCTCAAGGGGAAGTTCCTCTGGCTGCGCAGCAATGTGAGCAACTTTGCGGGCCAGACAATTGATACATTCGTGTTCATGTTCCTTGCGTTCTTCAATTTTTTCGGCCTTTTGGGGGGCTATGATGCTGCCTATGTGGTTACGCTTGCACTGCCCTACCTTTTCCTCAAGTTCGCGCTCTCACTTGTTAACACCCCGTTTGTATATGCTGCAGTGAGATGGCTTGGGGGGAAATGATGCGTCAGGTGGGCCTGCCTGCGATAAGCATAAAATCATGCCGCAATATTTTTGCTCCGGCTTGGCCGGATAATTAAAAATCAGGGGGTGTAATTGGCATCAGGTCTTCCTGATGCATTTTAATACCTTTTCATTTACATTTTCCTATTGAATGCTGATTATGGTGATGTATTGAGCAAGAGATCAAAGGACACTTCGCGATTCAAGAAAACACGTTCCAGGCAGAGATGGAAGTGGAAAAAGAAGAAGATGCGCCGCAAGAAGCGCAAGAAGCGCTACATGCGCCAGCGCGCCAAGTAAACGTGCCAGATTTTATATATGTTCCGCCTTTTTAGCCTCGCATGGCCATAGCCATGGCGGTCTTTGGGCTTTTCAGCAGG